>JAWXAT010000001.1 GCA_034439615.1 Oligoflexia bacterium
CCGACCATTTTTCAAAAAATGTTGCTTGAATGTTGGAGTACGGCCTCAAATAGACTTTCCACAAATGGGCCAAAACTTAATTGGCGTGATATTATTAGCCATCCCTACGTCGGACGGATTAGCAATCAGCTGGATACCAAATAGCTATAAAATTATTTTGAGCTGAGTCCCACTTTTGCATTTGATCTTTTAAATGAACACTCAACTCATACAAATTGACTGGATTCAAAATCATATTTTCATAATTCGTAATCAAAAAGTTATGCTAAGCCATGATCTTGCAAGTCTCTATCAGGTAGAACCAAAAGTGCTTGTTCAAGCTGTAAAGAGAAACCTGGATCGATTTCCTGATGACTTTATGTTTCAACTGGGAAATCAAGAGTTTACCAACTTGAAGTCACAAATTGTGACTTCAAGTTGGGGCGGCATTCGAAAACTTCCTTATGCTTTTACGGAACAGGGAATAGCAATGCTGTCAGGCGTTTTACATAGTCCCAGGGCCGTACAGGTAAATATCGAGATTATGAGGGCCTTTGTCAGTCTTCGAAGACTCTTAACTACATACAAAGAGTTAGCGGAAAAATTGACCCTGGTAGAAAAGAAATATGATCATCAATTTAAAATCGTATTTGATGCTCTCAGAGAAATTATGAAAGCTCCAGAAACACATCGTCGCAAAATTGGAATTCACACAGATGAAAAAGACTGACCTAAAACTCTTGTGTAATGCACGGATCTTGCTCGGCAATTCTGTTTACATTGTCCACTGAACCCCTTATTTAAAATTTATTTAAATGCCGATTCATTTTATGAAACCCCAGTTTGTCGATAGCAGCTCTTTGATTATGCGCACGACACAGGATTCTCAAATTATCAGGATCAGAACTTCCACCCAGTGCAATTGGCAAAATGTGATCGATCTGAAGATATTTGCGAGACGCACACTTCTGTTTTGTTCGAGAATCTTCAAAGGAACATTGAGTTTGATACTTTTGAAAGGTGATTCGCTTACTTTGCGTTGATACATAGTGCGAATTTGCAAACAGTTGCGCAACGGTGGACCTAGCTTTCATAAGGATTGGCTGTCCAGCTTTCACAAGCACCTCCTGTCGAGATTTCATAGGCTTTGGTAGTTTTGGTGTGAGCTTTAAGGTCTCTTCTTCGATTGCCTGATCTACAAGTTTTTTCAAAAGCTCGATACTTGTGATGTCTCCATCTTTGTTAGACCTCAGATCTTTAAGTTTACGTAGTTTTTCACCAAAGCGATTAGAACCAACATATTTATATTCTGAAAAATCCTCTGATAAAAGCCTCACTCGTTCTTTTATTAAAACAGGCTCGGTTGAATGCTTAATAATTTCACGTTCACAATCACGAGTGGATTTGTTTTCTAAATTACCCAGAAGCTCTAACTTTTCTTCTTTAGTAAAAGCCTTTTCTAACTTGGCCTCTCGTCTAAAAAGGGTTTGAGCCATGGAAAGATTGGTTAATGACAACTTGCCATCAGAGATCTTTTTTTCAATCTCTGGAAGCTCGAAGAGCAAAAACATAGCAGATACGCGGCGGTGACTTTCATCACCCGTATAACCAAGATGATTTTGGGTGAATTTATGAATATCTGGATAACCATATTTTGCAAAGATGCGCCTTTTTTGAACAACATAGAGATAGCTTATGATTTCAGTTTTCGTGGCTCTTTCTTTTCCTACAAGTTTTTTAAGATCACCCACGAGAACGTCTTCATGAGTTGTCATTAATTGAGCACGTAAATCTTCATTCATAAAACCCCCAAGAATTTAAAGCGTTAAAAACAATGAGATCATTAAAACCAAAAAAACAATAACATGGGTTTTAAAATCAAATAATTTAGCGATTAGATAAGTGCCTGCGAATTAAAAAGATAAAAACAAAATCCATCGAACAGAAAAAATATACGACACACCACGTGCGCGACAGGAATTCATAAGTGTATTTAAAAAGGAGTTTGCGAACGCATAACAAATAAGAAATTTTGAGCAAAACCTGTGTCAAATTTTATTTTCAGAAATTTTGTAAATTTGAACATATTTTTTTATTTCAAAATCTTTTAATCGCCTTAAAATCTTTTAATTATATTTCACCCCCCCCCTGATAAATCCCAAAAACATGATTTTCGAGGAATATTCGAAACCGTGATTCAACAACCACTTCAAAAAGCGAGATCCTCTAAAGCTGAGAAGATCATTCTTCCCTGAAGCGTTTTCGCACCGCCTTCGTGGCGGCACGAGAAGGAAAAGTTGAAGGAAAAAAATATGTGGGAAAAATAAGGGAATTGACGTGAAAAAACCCTAATGTCAGCTCCACCGTTGCGCAACGGTGAACCTGTACTCAACCTCCTTCTCCCTACTCCGCCACTCACTCCTCTTATCCCCACGCTTCTTCACCTCGAACGGCCTTGGAGGGCCGGTCGAAAAACCTCTCATGAATGGATGATTTTTGAGTCAAGATGTTCTACCTTCATGGACAATGGATAGTGGATAGTGGATCCTTACATGTACGATTCATGTACAATTCATGTACGATTTCTGAGTTGTCTAGATCCTAGAGTTTGCATAAAAGAAATGGCTTGTTGTTTTTTAGCACCTAATAAATTGTTTCTAAACCCATCGTTAATACTGTTTTTTCAAAACGAATAGTTTTTGCTTTTAACTTTGCAAATGTTGGGGAGAGTCCTAAAAAATTGGGGAATGGTGACGATAGAGAATAAATAATTTCAGGAATTACTGTGGTTGGCAAAATCTTAAATGATTTACCTGTAATGGTAACTCCAGATAACTGAATCATCACAGTACTTGGTGACACCCACCCATTATATGGATTCGCAGTATGTACTCCATTTAACATATAATCTGAGTTCATCAGAAAATTCATTTCATCCATATTTAGTAATTCACCTTTAAAAGAAGATTCTTTATAGGTTTGTTTAAAACTTTCTCGAATTGCTGTTTGAGTTGTTTCTGCATTGATGCGAAATATAATTTGTGAACCAGCCTTCATATTGTTAGGTGTAAAGCCACTCATTAAGCCATCAAAATTCTTAAACGGAATCGTACAATCTTTTATAATGCAATTAGTATTAATAATGATTTGAAAATCATTTTTTGAATTTATAAAATTAATTTGTTTAGCCAATTTAAGAATAGCCCTAAAATCTATAAGCCCAAAGCCATCAAGTTTAAAATTTTTCATATCAACCATGCGCACATCATCAGCGCCGATATGGGCAATGAGCATTTCAAAAAAATTTATGATTCCATTACCATCTGCCCCAGCGACCAGAGTTTTGAGACCTAAGCTTCTCATAAAATGCAGTAAGTTTATTGGTCGTCGACAATAAGACGCATCACTTTTGAACTGATAATAATACTGTTCAAAGTAAGTCATCTCACAAGCAAATCTAGTAGGATTATAAACTTGGCTATCAACGGTGATGAGGGAATTATGAAGATTGTATCTAATCAGATTTTCGATTCGGTTTTTAAGTGCAATGGTTTTATCAGCATGTGGAGGCTGAATCATATCTAAAGGGCAAATTGATGATTTTTGAGCATGGGCTGAAATGGTCGAATGTTGTGCAAGAGCCGAAATTGAGCCTATCAGCAATGCAATAACAACTATAATGCTTTTGAAAATGAACATGGTTTTGGCCTTTGCAAATCGCTCTATAAAATTAAATTTTGCAAAGTGTGTGCCTTTTAACTTTGAGATCTACGACGTTTTACATATGTGAGAATGAGAAAAGCAAAAGACCACCAAAAAAAGAACTGAAGTGAAAATGCAATCATGAGTCGCCAAAAAGGTGTGGCAGTAGATGTCAGTCCAAAATCACCTTGGTAGAAAAGAAAGCTTGTAAAAAATACAATATCTTCGAAAATGCGAGCTATAAACGACTGTGCCCTGCCACCATCAAGCAATGTGATCTCAATAATTAATAGCGAGACCCAAATGACTGGGAGCCAGAGCGCTTGAAGTAAATTTCTAAGTAGTTGTGCTTTCATTCTGCATCCATTTCATTTATAAGCGTGGCGTTAGTAATGGGGAGACGTCAAGCACTAAAGTTTGACATCTCCTGTTTGTAGGGGGAATTTATGTCACGACTCATCTCAACTTTTTCTAGTTTTCTAGTAACAATATTAATCGCACAAATATCATTTGGCCCATTGGCGATTGCATCACCAGCTTTGGTGCCTTATGCAGCCGACCCATATTGGACTAATCCCAACTTAGGTGGATCAGTTGATCCCTTTAATCGAACAAGTTGGTGGAATGCGAATTCAAACACTCCACTATCTTCAACAAATAATACGATCACATCTAACCCCTGGAGTTATACAACCAACGCACCCATTTGGGATTCAACGGGCCCCGGTGGATCATCAGGATGGGGAGACCCGTCAATAACTGGCAGCGATACATACGGGTTATATGGAGCTTGGAACTCAAACAGTGTTTCAAAACAAACTGATGTACCTTGGATGAAATTTATCAGACTCAGTGGAGTACTCGATAAAAACTATAATGCAATCATACAAGTACTCAGACAACAAAGTGGCTATGAAGATGATGATCTTATCGCCGATAAAATTATTAGCGACGGTGGTAGATTTGCCGCAATGGTTGGTGCTTCTGGTTCTTTAATCACCTCCCTTTTGAATCTTGCACTAAACCCAAACCCACAAAATAATGCTGGAGCTCCTGCGAATACTGATTTTGGAAATCTCATTACCTATTTAGGAATTGCACCAGAAGCAGCAATACTGGCCATTCGTCAGATATCAATGGTTATGACTTTAGCAGCACTTTACGGCGAACTCCCAGCAGAAGATGAAGATCGTATCGCTGTAGCTTCTGTACCGTTTGGTGTGTCTTTAGGAATTACAACAGCAAATAAAGTACTCACGCAAATGCTCGTGAAAAGATTTATGGCAAAACAAGTTGTCGTAGAAATCGGGAAAATTGCCGCCGCTCAAGCTGCATCCCAAGTTGCCATTACAACTGGAGCAGAAATTATCGGTATGGCTGTAGCAACACAAGCTGCCGCCGGAGTTACAAGCCGTGTAGCCACGGGTAAATTTGCAAAACTTGTAAAGTTTTTTGTTCCACCTCTGGTGATGGCATTAAAAGCTATCACAGCTGGGGCACTTGATTACGGATCAACCACTATCATTGGTCGCAATGCAAAAAACTATTATAGAAAAGCTGAGCTTGCCCATAAATCAAAATCAATCTTGGCCATCAAGAGCGAATCTAAAGCTAAACATGCTTTGTGGTTGGTATTGTCTCGTGATGTGTTCCCCGTCATGGTGGAAGATGCTACTAGAGCGGGTCTAAAAATTTCAGCACTCGACGATACTAAACGCTTTGCTGCCATTTTAGATAAAGCGGTTCCGTTAGTAGTAAACGAGCGTTGGAATGAATATGAAACAATGATGAACGATTATAATGCAAATATTCTCCCAGCATCTGCAAATCAACCCGCGCGCTCAGTAATTATTGATGAATATCTTTTGGCCCTTGGAAAAGATTGGGATCTTCACGCTAAACTTTATCTTGTTCAAATCGTAATGGCCGGAATGCTCATGAAAGGTGGACTCACTTATCATGACAACCAAGTCCTTGACACTATGGCGATTGAGCTTCGTTTATACCCACCCCCAAAAGTTGAACTTTCTCAATTTAAGCCAAATGATCCACGCATCGATGCACGCGGGCGTTACTTGCAACTCAAACGACGTATGCAAGAATCAGTGGCTCAAGCTGAAAATATGAAAGCGGCAAAAAGAATTAAGAACAAAGATATTCCTACACCAATTCGCAATTTCTCAGGTGGTCAGCTTTTACTTGAATTTATCCAAATCGATAAAATCGTAAGGGCATGTGAAAACCGCCCATCTACAGGGGAAATTGATCTTTGCATTGGTGATGAAATAGCAAAGTCAGCTGCAAAACCTTACTGATTTTATTTTTCTTTAGATTCGGCCCAGAGATCTTTTAGCTTTTTATGAACTGCTATTCCTTGCTCGCTTCGAGGGACATAACGATGTCCTTCGAGGCTCGCAAGAACTTTGCTCATAGTGACACGAGCTTTAGGAACAGCAAGATGAAAGCGCCATTGATTTAGAAAACCAACGCTTGAACGAATAATCCAACCACCTTGTTCTAAAAAATCAACATGCGGCATGAGTTCACGCATGGGTATTTTCATACTTCGAAGCATATCATTAATGGCAAGCCCCCCCCGCGGCTCCTCTTGTGTGCGAGCGAGTTCTTCTAAGATATCAACAATCACAAATGGGTTTAGACGATCTTCTAAATTAAACCGATAGGGAATATGATGCCTTCGAAATTGGAAGTAACAACAAAGCTCTGCACCGAACAGTACAATGAGCCAAACGACATAGAGCCAAATTAAAAAAATCGGAAATATCGCAAGTGATCCGTATACAGAATTTTTTGCAATAGCGTTAGCGGCGTATGAAGCATAGAGAAGTTTTGCCAATTCAAATACTAAGCCTGTAATACCACCCGCTTTGAGTGCATCCCACTTATTCACACTCACATTGGGCATAAATAAGAATAAACCTGAAAATAAAAGTCCGCTTATTAAATAAGGTGTAAGAGCTGCGCCCCAGAGAAGTACTTGGCTAATGGCCCCACTATCGTCTTCAAGCCACACCAAGGCCTTTGAACTCATACCGATGGACACGGCTAAAAGCATGGGCCCTATGGTGAGAAGACTCCAATAAGTTGTAATGCGTTTACCTAGAGAGCGCGCGTCTTTTACTCCCCAAATGAGATTAAAAGTTTTTTCAATTGTCGCCAAAGTTGAAATGCTGGTGATAATAAAACCGATAATACCAAAAACCCCAATGGCTCCGGCATGAACGTTGGTTAAGAACTGTGTTAGATAATTTGAAATTTGATCGCTAAAAGAAGGGGCTAGATTTTGCTCAATGAGTGGTAAAAGTTTTGCTTGCAGACTTTCAAACCCACCAAAAGCTTTGAATAAGAAAAATGCTACTGCAAGTACTGGCACTAACGAGAGTAGAGTTGTGTATGCCAATGCTGTGGCTTGAGTGAAGATAAGATCTTGCTGAGATTTTTTCCAGAATTGTTTAATTGCCGCAGTATTCATAATGGCATTTCTGATTTTTCTGTTTCAAGTTCAGAAATAGTCGTGGGTGGCTCTTGGAGTTTTTTAGGCATAAAGAAATAACGATCAAACACAGAGTTATAGCCAGTCCAGGTGTCGCCCTTAGAACTTTCATTGAATAAAAATGTTTGGAGTGCTGAAATTTTTGAATCAAGATCATCGATATAACCCACGATCATGGCCTCCATGGTTTGTGGAAGCTTTGGGCTACCGTATTCAAGTTTTCCGTGATGACTTAATACAATGTGTTTACAGATATGTCTGAGTTCATCAGGAAAACCCTTTATAGCTTTAGCCTTTGTATCAATGAGCTCAGAGCCCATCACTAAATGCCCGACTAGTTTACCTGCGTCAGTGTAACTAATATTACCGTCGTAAGAGAGCTCCCAAACTTTACCAATATCGTGAAACACTGCACCCACTAATAAAAGATCAAGATCTAAATCTTCGTAGTGTGTACTTAAAAAAACCATGATCTTAGAAATTGAAAGTGTGTGCTCGAGTAATCCACCAATCCATGCATGATGAATGGTTCTTGCAGCAGGACATCGCAAATATTTAGGTTTGATCTCTGGGTCTTCGAGTGTGTCTAAAACAAGTTGTCTGAGATATTTATTCTTCATTCCTTTAACAATCATGATTAAATTTTTAAACATGATTTCAGGATCTTGCTTTGAAATGGGTAAAAAGTCAGAGGGGGAGATGTCTTTTTTTGAAACCTTTGTAATTTCACTAATTACAAGTTGACGGCGCTTTTGATAAAGATTTACCGTACCTCGAATGCGAACATAATCATCAATGCTAAATGTATTTACCACAGCATCTACGTTATCCCACATGCGTCCTTCAAGTGCGCCGGTACGATCACCAAGCATCATGGCTAAATAAGGTTTTCCATTTTTTGCAAGTGGAGTGCTTTTTGTTTTAACCAAGAACACGCTATCAACTTGTTCTTTATCTTTAAGGTCTTTGACAAATACCTTGGTGATCACAAAATTCCCTTCGCTAAAGCTTCTTTGCAATAATCTTTTACATGTTCTTTATAAAGTTTCGCTAATTTCAACGTGACTGGCCCCACTTTACCTGAACCGATAAGGGTTCCATCAATGGTTTTAACAGGCATTACTTCTTTTACTGAGCCAGTAGTGAATACTTCATCTGCTTTTTTAAGTTCATCGGATGTGAAATAACGCTCTTCCCATTTAATACCAGCAAGTTCTGCAATACTTTTTAGTTTTCTACGGGTAATACCCTGAAGAATATCAGCTTCATCAGGGGCAGTTACTAGGCCCCCATTTTTCACCATAAAGATATTCCAAGTTGTACCCTCAGTAACTTTACCATCGCGATTAACCATCACGGCATCATGAGCTTTTTGACGACTCGCCTCACCCATAGCCATTACGTTATTAAGATAATTTCCTGATTTAATATTAGGATCTAAGCTCTTTTTTGGGTTTCTAAGCACTGAAGCTGTGATGATATCCATTCCGGTTTCATAAAGTTTTGGGTCAACTTGCGGGATATCTTTAACAAAAATAACGATATTTGGCTTAGAGGCCTTGGCAGGATCAAGTCCAATAGGCCCCTCACCGCGCGTTACGACAATACGCATATAACAATCATCACGATCAGCGGTTTTATAAATGCGATAAATTTCTTTGATAAGTTCAGATTTGGAAGACCCAATATCAAGGCCAATTTGCTGGGCTGAATTAAAAAGCCTATCAATGTGCTCTTCTAGGCCAAAAAAGATGCGCCCGTAACTGCGAGCTACTTCATAAACGCCATCGCCATAGAGAAATCCACGGTCAAAAACTGAGATCTTTGCTTCTTCAGGCTTAAAGATTTCACCATTTACAGCGACGAGTTCGCGCATTTTGGCCCTTTCGAAAAACTGCACTTTAAAGGCTACGTTACACAAATTTTTGATTGCCAGCAAGCAGTCGAAACGTCTATTTATGTGTAAACAGCAAAGCGCTGATAACTGGAGGGGTCGATGGGTATTAAATCTGATAGATGGATTCGCGAACAATCACTTAAAGGAATGATCGAGCCGTTTGAAGCTGCTCAAGTCAGAAATGGCGTTATTTCTTATGGCCTGTCTTCATATGGTTACGATATTCGTGTTGCAGATGAATTTAGGGTATTCACCAATATCAATACTACAGTGATTGATCCCAAACACTTTGACCCAAATAGTTTTGTCACCGTAAAAGCACCAACTTGCATTATTCCGCCAAACTCATTTGCCTTAGCGCGTACAATTGAATATTTTCGCATTCCAGAAAACGTTATTACTGTTTGCTTAGGCAAAAGTACTTACGCACGTTGCGGAATTATCATCAACGTCACCCCCTTTGAACCCGGATGGGAAGGTCATGTGACTCTTGAAATCAGTAACACAACTCCTCTGCCAGCTAAGATTTATGCTAACGAGGGTATTGCTCAGGTATTGTTTTTTGAAGGTGATGAACCTTGTGAAGTAAGCTACCGAGATAAATCAGGCAAATACATGGGGCAAACTGGAGTTACTCTACCGAGAATGTAACTAACCGTTTATTTATTAAGTGAATCAAGTCGCTTAATAAATTTATCGCGGTAAGTTTTGCCATGACGCCAAAAAGCGTCGGTATGCATTCCACCTGGAACTTCCCAAAATTCTTTTGGTTGTTGGGCTAGATGAAATACTTCTTTTCCTAATTGATAATCAACTGTTTGATCTTGATCTCCATGAATTACAACCATGGGGATTGGGGATAACTTTGAAATAGAATCTTCAGGAGAATAGGTATCATTCATCAATACATAGGCTAGTGGTGAAAAGAGCCAAGTCACCCAATGTTTACGCATCAGTCTGTTAGCTACAGATTTATAAGAGTGAAATGTAGAATCAACCACAACAAGATCAATTGGTATTTGATCTTTCACTTCAGCAACTGATCTCATTGCAATGGCTCCGCCAAGACTTTGCCCAAATACTACAAGGGGTTTGCCTTTTCGATGGTCACTTGCCCATTTAATTGCGGCTTTACCGTCTTGAATAGTTGCTTTAGGAGTAGGTTTGCCAGGAGATTTTCCGTACCCACTGTAATCGAAAATAAAAAAATCATAGCCCTGCTCAAGTACAAAAAGCAGAGTGGCAAAGTGTGAGCTTAAGTTCTCTGCATTTCCGTGAAAAAAAACTATGAGTGCCTTAGAAGGGGTTTTTGTTTTAGCGTGAAAGTACCAACCAAAAAGTTTTTGCCCCTCATCATTTTCAAACCAAATTTCATCAGGGGTTACACCCGCTTTAACAGGATCATAATACTGATGTTGTGTGGGGTGATACAAAAGATGGGTACAACTCAAAGATGGCACAGCTAATAAACACAGTAGCAAAAGATATTTAATCATTTTGATGTACCTGAAGTGATACCGAATGTTTGGCTGCCTGCTGTGCCATTTAATGTAGCGGCAATAATTTGAATCATACCTGGTTTATCAGCAAATACGATTGAACCAATACCACAACCTGCCATTCCATAACCTTGTCCAGAAACTTGTTCTTCAAGGCCACGTCTTTTTTCAGGTGCGGAGCGCTTTTCAGCTGCAACCTCAGTACTGTTAGGAATGGTTTCGGTTTTTTTGGTTGGTGCTGGGGTGGTCGTTGTCGTCTTTTTCTTGTCTGCTGCGCTTGCTGTTAATGAAACAGCGAGGCAACCCACACAGAACAACAATAATGTTCTTTTATTCATTTTGGTTCCTCCTACGGTTGTTTTTAAATGCCTCGATAAATAAAACACCGGCGTGGTGAAATGTCAGCAGAATTTAATGCTTTCCAGCATTTAATTCGATGACGCGAAATGTTATTACTTATTATCTGCGCTGCACAATAGCTCGCGATGACGAGTGTCTTTGATAGTCAAATGAGTAATACGAAGTTTACCTTGGTGGGGGGCTACAAAAAATAAAATTCCAGATGTCAGACTGATGTGACGGTTGCCAGTAGTGTTGAGAACTAAGCCCTCGCCGTTCATCGATTTTTTCCAGTAATCAGTTATATCAAAATAACGACTACAACCGTTACCGACGGGTTTACCATCCATTTCACGAATTTTTGCATTTGAAAGATAATAGACACGTGTTTCTTTTGGATCCATTTCTTTGTCATACAAAACCTTGAGAATAAAAGTTCCATTTTTGGTTTCTGGAATAAAATAGCGATAATCAAGGATACCGCCTCCAATGGGGTATTTCAGGTCGTAATTTTGACCACCCAATACACCACGAGTTTTTTCGACCAAATAAACGTGAAAAGAAATTGGATCTAGTGGGGGGCGCTTTTTCAAAAGGTCTTCTTTTTTCTCACTCTGCCCCGCTTGCTCTTGTGAAACTTCGCCTACACTTTGACCCTCAGGATCAAAAGCAAGTGGGCGGTAAATCGATTCCATGGCCTTCCATAGACCCGATGGAACAATCAGATCTTCTTCAAAAGCACGCATGTCCATAGATTTTTTTGCAACCTTATCAAGTGGGTCGCCGCCACATCCGTTTGTGCAACCAACTAATAAAAACATCATGATTATTAAGAAGAGTGTCTTCATCACTTATTCTCCACCCGCTTGAGATAATTGGATCTCTTGACTCAACTTTAATAGAGGAATGTATGTGGAATCAAAAGCGAGCCCCTGTTTTACCCATGTAAGTGCTCCATCAAGGTTCTTTTTGTTCCATTCAATTTGACCCATGCCATGGTAGGCTTCAATTGAATTTTTATCTATGAGCAAAACCTGATCCCAATTTTTCTTAGCACAAGCATAGTCTTTTTCTTCAACGCAGAGTCTGGCTTGTAAAATAAAGGGAAGTTTGACTTTCTGTTGGGCCACTTGAGCAGCTTGCTTGATGTTAACGATTCCTAAATCACGATTACCGAGTTTAATCTGAACCCACCCTAAAAGCGCCATCAGTAGCGGATCTTGAGGTGACTGCGCAAGTGCTTGCTCAATGCTTTGTCGGCCATCAATTTTTTCACCACTACGATACATGGCAAGCCCCAGTGCCGCAGACAAACGCGGACTCGGTGAAACTTCAGAAACTATTTTTTTTACATTTTCGACAAGAACCCCCCAAGAAGCACGCTCTTGAAATAAACCCCAATCATGAATATGTAATTCTGTTTTTTCAGGGTCAATATCTAAAAATTCATGAATGCGATCGCTGGCAGATTTTTTATCTGACAATAAATATAAAATTAAAGCATCTTTCACTAAAACTTCTTGTTGGTAATCTTGATTGTAAGAAAGATAAGCACTTAAACCCTCGTGAGTGCTTTTTAAAAGTTTTGTTTTATTCTCACCATTTTCTTTTTCTGAAATAGCAATCATCACATCTGCTAATGAAACTTGTACGGCGCCATCAATTCCACCACGTTTTTTATTCATCGCAGTAAAAAGTGAGTTGCGCGCTAGATCTAACTGATCTTCAAAATAATAAACAATTCCCAAATTGGCATGTGCTGCAACAAAATCAACATCAAGCTTAAGTGCATTGTTAAAATTTTCTTTCGCCACTGCGAGTTCGTGAGACAAAAGTGCGATAAGGCCTATCCCTAGATATGCTGTTTTTTGATAATTTATACCACGTTCGTTTTCTAAAATTTCTTTAAACATGCGCTGAGCTTGCATTTGCTCGCGATAATTAAAAAGTGTGAGAGGTGCAAGATGAAGGAGCATCTCACTGTCATTTGGCCGCAGTGTACGAGCTTCACTGAAATAATCGTAGGCCTTAGAATAATCCCCGACTTTTTCAGCCTTTAAACCCGACTGCATAAGCTCTTGAAATGATTCATTACGTGCTGACTGACCACCTATTTGTGTGTTCGTTAATTTTAAAAGTGCGAAGACACTGGCAATGATCAAAATACCTAAAGCTATCCAAAGGCGACCTTGATTTGTCATTTTAAGTTCTTTTTGAACACGTTGATCGTCTTTAGATGCATAGGATTTAAGAATATCTCTTGAATTCTGAGTTGGTGCGGATTCAACTTCACGCTCACTTTGTTCTTCTACTCCTTTGAGAAGTATTTCACTGCTTGTAAATGACCGATCAAGAGTAAGATCAATTGGCATTGTTACACCATCGGCATCTGTGATCGTGCCACTATCGGTGATCTCTTGATCGATTTCTGATTTTGAAGATTGCTTGTTTCGTATTTCATTGATCACAAGTCTGAACTGCTCCTCATCACGCAAAAGTTTCCACCGACCTAAGGGGCGTGAAATTTCATCATGGGTGACAATGATATTGGAGCGCAGATTTGATTCAACTTCGTCTGAAGTGTATGGACCTTGAATTTTACCATTACTTTTCACAAGCCATTCTTTTTGTGCAGATATCTTGACCAAATCCCACGATACACCCGTCTGCGTTTCACAAAGATCACAACATTTATTACAGATAAAACCCCAAGGTGAAGGCCTGAGTTCGGGGCCACTGGTTTCTACATCACAAATGGCACATGATGCATGAACGGGTTTTTGTTTAAGATTAAATGTTGGTAAAGCACCCCCCTCACTCACTTTTTCTGTAAGACAAGTGAAACACAACCGCTTTTTTTGCGCTTGGAGGTGAACTTCGATAATTCGATTACAAATATCGCATTGGGGTTTCAAAAATACCTTTTCTTCAGTGTTTAAAATGCCTTGTTCCGGTGATGAGCATTCCTATTTTATGTTCTTGTGCTGCTGCTTCAACTTCAGCATCGCGCATACTGCCACCAGGTTGTATGATCCAGGCTATACCGGCTTTTGCAGCAAGATCAATGGAATCGCGAAACGGGAAAAAAGCATCTGAACCCAGTACAAGCTTTTCTCCACGGCCTTTTGATCTTTCGAGAGCCCATTTAACCGAATCAACACGATTGGTTTGCCCCCCACAGATACCTAAAGTTTGCCTGTTTTTTGCAATCACGATGGCGTTACTTTTGACGTGTCGTACAACTTTTTGTGCAAAAATAAGATCATCTAGTACTTGTTTAGTTGGCTTTTCTCCGATGATTTTCCATTTTTCGCTATATTCACAAGGTTGATCAGCACTCTGAACAAGCATTCCACCTCGAATGCTTTTAAATTCAATGCGTTGTGAACCATTATCTTTTTCGCTGAGATTTTTGAGCGTTAAAACCCTGAGATTTTTTTTAGCTGCCAAGATTGGCTTGGCATTTTCTTCAATGTCAGGTGCAATCACACATTCTAAAAAGGGCACGACTAATTCTTTGGCTAAACTTGCTGTTAGAGTACGATTAATGGCAACGATTCCGCCAAAAGCTGAAATAGAATCAGCATCAAATGCTTTTTTAAATGCTTTCTCAATGGTGTCATCAACAGCAACTCCACAAGGAGTGACATGTTTAATGATTACACTGCATGGTTCATCAAAATCACTCACAGCGCCAACAGCAGCTTCAAGATCTAAAATATTATTATAAGATAGTTCTTTACCTTGAATTTGCTCAGCCGAACTTAAACTTAATCGATCTTGAACGGGGCTCTCATACCACCCAGCTTTTTGATGAGGATTTTCACCATAGCGAAGAAGTGCTTTTTTACGAAACCCTAAAGTTAAAGCATCCCGTTCATCCCAAGGTTTTTCATAAAGGGCATGAGCCACAAGGCTATCGTAGTAAGCGCAATGTTCAAAAACTTTTGCCGCTAGAAGTTGTCGAAAATCTATATTTGAATCGCCATTTTTTGCCTGATTTAAAACCACTTCATAATCAGACGGATCACACACAACCGTAAGACGCTCAAAACTTTTTGCTGCAGCCCTGAGCATTGATGGGCCACCAATGTCTATTTGTTCGATGAGCTCTTGGCCCTTGAGGTTTTTTTTATACGATTCTTCAAAGGGATATAGATTAACAACAACTAGATCAAAGGGCTTTACGCCATGTTCTTTGAGAATTTTTGCATCTTCAGGCACAAAGCCTCGTGCCAATAAACCCATGTGAATATAAGGGTGAAGAGTTCGAATGCGGCCATCCATCATTTCAGGAAAGCCCGTAACATCTGCCACTTCTAAAACTTTGATTCCATGATCTCTAAGAAATTTTGAAGTTCCACCCGTCGAGACGATGTCACAGCCCTGTTCAACCAGAGGTTTGATGAACTCGATAAGCCCGGTTTTATTACTTGTGCTAACTAGCGCACGTTTAAACATTAGAATGGTACCTTTGTAAGTAAGAGTTTTAGGTCATCGTTGGTGAAATCCAACCCTGCGCCAATGAAACCTGAAGCTCCGGTACCTGATAAAACGTTACCTTTAGTGTTCAAGATGTCGTCGCCCCCGATGATAGCGTAAAATACGCTATAGAATTTGTACTTCGCAAAAACGCGAAGATCAACACCTTCTGGACGACCAAATGCAAATGCTTCTGCAGAAAATTTAAGTTTTCTATTAAGAAAGCTATAATCCATCCCCGCACCTGCTGAGTTCTCTATAAGTCCTGCGCGAAGAGTCATATCATAGAAATTTTTTGCAAACTGTGCCGAGAGCTTAAGCTTATTATGATAGGAAGTTTTGGTTGTCGTTGCGGTTGGTGCTCCGTTGTTGGTGGTTTGAAGCTGATCCACACGTTCATAATTACCCTTAGGGTCATCGACAACTTGTACGAGATAATATCTATCAGGGCCAGGCTGAATGTTAATACCGATATATGATTTAACAAAGGATCCACCACCACCCATATACTCTGAGTGATAATCAACACTGACTTGAAATTTATTTGCGGTATCCAGCATATTGTTTACACCAGCAATTGCGTGATTGAGTTCTTCAACTGTGGTTTCGTCATTAATAAGTTTTCCGATAGTGCCTTTGCCAGAATTAACTTTACCCGTAATCTCATCAACGTTAGAGAGAATGCTATCAACTTTGCCTAAACTCTTAGCCATCTTTTTCCAGTTATGCTTGAATCCGTCTTCACTATCATCACCGACAAATTCATCAATATTTTGTGAAATGCGATGAATACTATCGATGGTTTCACCAATTTTATCTTTTTTCCCGCCCGTGATATCACGAAGATCTGCAGTAACATCTTCGATGTTAAGTAAAATTCTACCGATGGGGCTTGTAGCATCTCCATCACCGGTTGTTGCATTTTTAAGATTGTTCGTAACTTCTGAAACATCTGATGCAATTTTACTTACTTGATTTAACACGGCATCAAAACCGCCCTTATCATAAACGATAAGAACACGACCGCCCTCTGGGATTACTTCATCACTGGGATTACCAGTAGTAATCTCAAGATATTTATCACCTAAAATTCCATTGGGTTTAATTTCTAAGGTTCCACTCTTTGTGATTTTAAGATCACCTCGAAGAGTCATGATGACACGAGCTTTTCCGTCTTCAAGTACAATGTCTTTAATAACACCAACAGGAATACCCGCCATCTTTACATTTGAACTCTTAACAAGTCCGCTAGCACTGATAAGAAGTGCATCGTACATTTTGCCTTTGCCCAAAATACTGGGATCACGATTCACTTGAAAAGACATGGCCGCGATAAGACCCACACAAACGAGAACGAATAAACCAACTTTAAACTCAGCAGAGTTAAGCATTTGATTTACTCGCTTTCACCTTGCTGACGAATTTTTTGATAAACGGATCATCGCTTTTGAAAAACTCTTCAGGCTCTCCGTAGAGTCGTATAGCCCCGTTATCGAGCATTGCAATGTAATCGCTCATTCTAAAAGCTGCAGGCAGATCATGAGAAATAATGACCGTTGTAACACCTGGATGATTTTTATGTGTGTCTACGATAAGCTCATCAACCATTTCTGTAATAATGGGGTCAAGTCCGGTGGTCGGCTCATCGTATAATAAAATTTCTGGCTCAAGTGCTAATGCACGGGCTAAACCAACTCGCTTTCGCATTCCACCTGAAAGTTCTGACGGGTATTTATTGAAATGTTCTGGCTCCAGCCCCACAACTTTAAGTCTTTGTGATGCAATTTCTTTTACTTCGACTAAACTGAGTTTGCGTTTGAATTCTTGAATCGGGAACATGACGTTTTCGATAGTGGTCATATCATCAAAGAGTGCAGCAGATTGAAAAAGCATCCCGAATTTTTTTCGAAGTTCGTTAAGTTTATGTTCGTTTAAACCGGCAAGATCTTGCCCCAGAACTTTGATGTCACCGGAGTCTGGTTTAATGAGCCCCAAGATGTGCTTTAACAAAACCGATTTACCCGCACCTGAGAAACCGATGATGACTGTGATTTTTCCTTTGGGAATTGATAAGTTCACACCTTTAAGTACGTGGCTAGATGTACCAAAGGTCTTTTGTAGATCTTTGATCTCGATGGCCTTCTCAGAATTTAATAATGCCGCGTTCATGGTGCTTCTCTGCGTTGTTTTAAACTCGTTTAATAAAGAAGAATCTTAATAATCGCCGATAAAAAATAGTCGCTAACCAAAATAAAAATACTACTCAAAACTACAGTTTCATTTGTTGCGCGCCCAACACCTCGAGCTCCATTTGTTGTGTTAAAGCCTTTGTACGTACCTATAAGTGCAAAGGTGAAACCAAAAACACTTGCTTTGATCAGACCTTGAAAGATGTCTTTGGGCTGTGTGAATAAATTAATTTTTGCAAGATAGATGGCCGCATCGATCTGAAAAACTTTAACGGCCAACATGTATGCACCTAGGTTTCCAACAAAATCAAAAATCGCAGCGAGTAGTGGCATTGCAACTACACCCGCAATGATTCTGGGCATCACAAGATATTGTTTTGGATTAACACCCATAACTTCAAGTGCATCAATTTGTTCGGTAACACGCATGGTTCCTAATTGTGCTGACATCGCAGCCCCTGCACGACCGGTGACGATAAGACCTGTAAGCACAGGACCTAATTCTCGCGTAAGAGTAAGCGCTACTGTGGGCCCAATCATGGTATCGGCATTTACGAGGTGAAAAGCCGTGTATGTTTGCAGCGCAAAAACCATCCCAGTAAAAAGACTGCAAAGACAGATAATAAAAACTGATTTGTTTCCGACGAATTCAATTTGTTTAAAAATCTCTTCATAGCGAAAAGGAGGTCTAAATTGCCAACTTAGTGATGAAATAAAAAATGACGAGACACGGCCAAGTTCTTTGACACCGCCAATGACTACATCGCCCATATTTTCAATCCATTGATAGGGCACTCTTAAAATTTTAGGTACTGCAACTGCTTTTTCCACCACACCGTCCTTGGCTTAATGGATGTAAACACGCGGAATACGCGCTTGAATTCCTGTGAGTATTTCATAGGGAATCGAAGACGCCAGTGCCGCTACTTCTTCTGCAAGTATTGTTTTATTTTTTTGTTTTCCAATAAGTGTAACTTCGTCGCCAACTACTGGCCCCAAATTTTTCTCAATTAAAGTTGTCACATCAATCATGATGTAATCCATGCATACGATTCCTGCTATCGGGCACAATTCACCCCGAATAAGAACCATACCTTTATTACTCAAAGCTCGAGGAACACCATCAGCATAACCAATGGGAACAACAGCAATTACAGAGTCTTGTTTTGCTTGCCATGTTCCACCGTACGAAACTTTTTTACCTTTTTTAATTTTGTGGATATAACCCACAAAACTTTTCACAGACATCACAGGCTCAAGCATTGCAGCAGGTTTTACTTGTAAAGTTGGATACGCCCCGTAAAGCGCCAGCCCCGGTCTGCCAAGATCCAGCTTAGGAGTGACTCGAGTTAAAATTGCACCAGAGTTGAGATAATGAAACAATGGAGCGATTTTTGATCTACCTTTAAAGTTTTCAGAAATTTTTGAGAATATTTTAATCTGTTGTTGTGTTTCACCATTGGAATCAACAAAATCATCACTCGCTGTGAAGTGGGTGCACACACCCTCGAGATGCAAAAATGCGTCATGCTCAAACTCTTTTACAACTTGCATAGCTTCTTCTGGCTCAAATCCCAAACGTTGCATGCCGGTATTAAATTTCACATGTACTGGGTAGCTGGCTTGTTCATGTAGAATTGATTTAAGTTTTGCGATCTGTTCAAACTGACTGATAACCGGAGTGAGCCGATACTTCACTATCGCTTCAGCACTGATTGAATCAAAATGGCTAAATACTAAAATAGGGATTTGAATACCAGCAAGTCTGAGTCGAATTCCCTCTTCAACTAAAGCGACGCCTACATAACGAGCTCCGAGCTTTTCGCAAACTCTGGCAACTTGAATATCACCGTGGCCATAGGCATCGGCTTTTACCATAGGAGCTAATTGCTTAGAGGTGCCACCCATGGCTGCTGCCAAGGCGAGAAAATTTTGTTCAAGCCGAGATAAATCTATCTCGGCATAACTGTTTCTTAGGCGGCCCAACATTTATCTTTGACCTCATCCATGAGCTTTGTTAAATCTATTTTTTGCGCCGATGTGGCTCAATTGGTAGAGCAACGCATTCGTAATGCGTAGGTTACCGGTTCAAGTCCGGTCATCGGCTCCATTTTCACATAAGCACTACATTTATTGTAACGCGCTCAGTGAACAATTAAAATGATATTCATTTCAATAATTTAGGCTATCTTTGGGCTAGCTCAAGGATTAGGTTTTGTGGGCTCAGAATTTTGCCCCGCTGGTGGCCCAGCCGGAACTGTTAATGGCTCAAAGTCTGGCTTAAAACCACTTGGGGGTTCAGCCATACAAACTCGGTTTCTTCCGGCTTGTTTTACTTTGTAGAGGGCGTCGTCGGCAGATTTGACTAGTGATTCTGAATCCATTGCCAATGTTGGATACTCACTCACTCCAATACTAATAGACACCTTGCCTAAAGGCTGTTTTTCTCCATTAGGAAATTTTGTACTTTCAATAATGAGTCTAACTTTCTCTGCCTTTATAGCGGCACCATCTTTTGCCGTATGCGGACACAAAATCGCATACTCTTCTCCACCAAGGCGCGCAACGACATCGGACTTGCGGCTTGTTTTGATAAGAATTTGCGCTACCGACTTAATGATAACGTCTCCCATGGGGTGACCATTGGTATCGTTATATTTTTTGAAATGATCTATATCGAGATAAATCAAAGACACAGGATATCGCGTGCGACGTGATCGCGTTATTTCTTCTTCAAGTTTTTCATTAAAAAATCGTCTGTTGTAAAGTGTGGTCAACGGATCTTTTATAGCCATTTCGTGAATGCGTTTTGCCATCATAGCATTGTCGTAGCTTACCCGTGTGATTTGTAAAAAACTTTCAAGTAAACGTCTAACAGGGTCACTCGAAAGTGGCGTGAATGTTGCGATGACACCGATCGGCTGATTTTGATACACAAATGGAAGTGCAAAAAATTGTTGAACCTGAAAAACCTCTTTCATCATTTCTAAAAGCGGCTGAAGTTTCACAGGTTGCATCAAAAGTTCAGGAATTGATTTGGTATCAAAACTTGAAAGATTCACACCGAGATTTTTAATTTGTTCTACAGGAATTTTTGCAGCGTGATTGGCAACCAAACTAGAATATGCAGGCAAGAATTTAAAAAAGATAACAGGCTTTCCATCAGTGATGTCACTAACCGCCTCTATAAATACCTGCAATACACCATCAGGATCTAAGCGTGTGGCCAACTTTTGCATCAAGGCATTGACTAAATGAATCTCTTGATTCTCTTGTGAAATTTTTTGATTTACCGTAGATAAAAGTTTATTTTTATCAGCTAATTCTAAAAGTAATTGTTCATTTTGTAGCAACATAAATACGCGCTCAATTGTTCGGTCAGCGGTACTTACAATTTCTGCAAGATTGTCAAAGGGTTTATAAATATAATCGTATGCGCCAAGCTTCATGGCATTTACTGCGGTCTCAAGACTCGCATGAGATGTCATGATTATGTATTCAATGTCTTTGCTGAGGCCTTTAACTTTTTCAAGTAACTGAATACCACTCATCCCTGGCATTCGAATATCACTAAAAATAAGATGGGGCGGAGAAACTTTGATGCGCTCTAAGGCATCTTCGGCAGTTGGAAAAGTTTCTACCTGATAGCCGGCAGTGTTAAGTGTTTCTTTGAGAATTTCAAGAATACTTGCTTCGTCATCGACGACATAAATCATAAAATCTGGGCGGTAAGAAGTTATGTCCATTCTTTATGCTTTCAATTTAGGTCTAGTGATTTTCACTCTAAACTCTTCTGGGTTGCCGGCAACTGGTGGTATTGAAGTTTCTTGCGATACCTTGGCCTCAAATGCAGATGCAGATGCAGATGCGGTTGCGGTTGCTGATGACAAACTTGGTCTGCGAATATTAACTTTAAAATCTCCTGGTGCATTAGTTTTTTCGACAGCGGATGCTGTTTGTGCGGATGCTGTCGGCGCTGATGTCGGCGCTGTTTGTGCAGTTGGTGTTGATGATGCCGGTGCAGGTGTTGTTTGTGCAGGGGATGATTTTGGCACAGATGCTGATTGTGCAGTTGGCGTTACTGTTGTTGATGCAGATGCAGGTGGTGTTGCTGCAGTTGTTTTTTGTGCTGGTGCAGTTGGCGCAGCGGATACTTTTGCTGCCGGTGCTGGTGGCGTTGGTGGCGTTGGAGTCGATGTTGTTTTTGCCGATGTTGCGGGTGGTGCTTTTGGAATAGCCATAGCTGCTGGTTTACCCGCAGGAGTTGCTGGTGTAGTTGCCGGAGCCGGTGCTGATTGCGCAGATGCTGCCGGTGCTACCGGTGCTGGTTTCGATGTTCCTGCCACAGTTGGCGGAGGCGGTTTTGTATTTGCTGTTGATGAAAACACATTCGTCTCAAATGGACTTGAATTATCTTTAGGCACTGGCGGAGGCACAGGTGTCTTTGCAGGGGCAGTGGGCTTTGCTGCAACAGCAGTCTTTGCCTGAACAGGCGCTGATGCTGGCGCCGAAACTTTCACATCTGACTTTGAAACTTCTGGGGACTTTGCGGGTGCTGACACGGGTGCTTTTGGATCTAATTTTGGTTCTAATTTTATTTCTGGCTTTTTGGCTTCAGCTACTTTTACAGAAGGTTGTGCATGCGTCGCAGGTGCAGACACACTATCATTTTTTGCTACTGTAGCACCGCCATGAGTATTCTCCAACTCCTTATCAGGCATTTTTGCATCTTCAGGAATAGGTATATCGATAAAAAATGTTGTACCTTTATTCATTACCGATTTGATGTAAATCTCACCCTTATGATCTTTAACAATTCCTATACTGACTGACAAACCAAGACCAGTACCTTTACCAGCGGGCTTTGTTGTAAAAAAGGGTTCAAAAATTTTCTTTTGAATCTCTGGAGGAATTCCAACACCCGTATCTTCAATTTGAATTTGAGCTTTGCTTCCTGCTTGTACAACACGAACTGTTACGTGTTTCGTTGGGCAGCTCTCCATTGCATGGGATGAATTCACCATGAGATTTAATAGTACCTGTTGAAGTTGATTTGCATTGGCATCAACCATCACGCAGGGTTGAAAATCTTTATATATTTTGCAACCAGCAAGACTTAATTGGTGATCAACAAGATTAATTGTATCTTGGCAAACCTGTGCTAGATCTGTAGCTTGCAGTTGTGCTTTTTCAGCACGAGCAAATTTCATTAAATTTTCGACAATTGTTTTACAACGGCGTGTTTCTTTTTCAATAACTTCTAAATGTTTTTTCATATCAGCTGACGGGGCTTTTCCCATAGCAAGTTGGGCGTGACCTAAAATTCCGGCTAATGGATTTTTAACTTCATGGGCTATACCAGCACTTAGTTGTCCAAAAGCACTCATCTTTTCACTTTGAACAAGTGCTCCCTGTGTAGATGCCAATGCTTCATCGCGCTCGATAAGCCCTTGCTCCATTTTTGCAAAACTTAGGGCGAGTTCACCGATTTCATCGTTAGTTTTTACATCAACTGTAACTTTAAAATTTCCCGCACCAATTTCAGCTGCTATAACTGAGAGTCTTTGAAGTGGGCCTGTAATATAATTTGAAAGTAAAACTGCAGTGCCTAGCGCTGCTATGAGAATAATCAAACCGATAAATAAAATATTTCGCATCAGAGTATCAGCAGCTTCAAATGCCTTATCACGAGGAGTTGTTACGATTACGGCCAAATTCATTTTTGGTATCCATTCATAACTTCCAATAACGGCGCGACCTTCAAGATCGCTGTACTCACCAGCACCCGCAGGCCGAGTGGCACGTAACACTTCTTCAACCAAGGGATGTTTAGCGATTGAACTCCAAAGTGTAGTTGCATCAGAAGAAGCGACTGCGACACCGGTATTATCGACGATGAACCCTGTGTTCAAGCCCGTTGAGAAATCATTGAGCATATCGTTTAGTGCAGTTGCAGACATCACGCCCATGATCCAGGCGGTGACTGTACTCTCAGCAGGTGGGGCTGATGTATCGACTGGAGCCCCTTTAACTTTTGATTTATTTTTTTTCACATCGACTATTTGTACGCCAAAACCAAGAACTACTAACCATTCGCCAGTGGGGCTTTTTGTTTTCCAAAGTGCGCGACCGTTTGCAGCTGCAGCACTGATATCAAAATTTGGAAGAAAAGTTTTTTCAAACCCAGGGGCCCATTGCACACTTGGGCCTTGCGGATTTCTTAAAATCCAATCTGTTTTGAGAGCACCTTTTTCATTAGGTGTGAGAAAACCAATTGAGATGAAGTCTTGGTAGCGAGAAAATAAAACTTGTAGCTGGTCGTCAATTCGTGCGCCCGTATTTGCGAGTGATTCACGTGATGAAATAAAAATCACCAGCTTATCTTGCCAAGTGGCTATTCGATTTGCGATGTTCTTACCAGCGGAGCTTGAAAGTTTTGCAGTGAGTTCTTTTACAAAGGCTTCTTTATCTTCGCGAAAAATTTGTGAAGTTCTAAAGACAATAATCACCAGGGCTGATGCAATTAAAACTGCAACGAGCGCGAAAATCTTCCATTTGATTGACACACGTAGTGCTGATGCCATGGCATCTTTCTTGATGTTTATGAAACTACTTAACCCCTTTAATTATCTTAGCTTTTTTTGCGTCAAAACATCAAGTGAACAGGAATAGAAAGTGTGAATGGATTAATTAAGTGTGCTTTTCAAAATGCACGAGTGGATAAAAATAACGCTGTTTCCCAAAGGGAACTTTACCCTTTGTATTCCATACCCGTCGTTCAACACCAAATTGAAGATACTTAAGCTTTTGTCCCTTTTTCAGCTTTGCATCGTTGTAATCTGCATAAAAGTATCTGACTTTATCGTCTTGGTTGTCTTTTAATGAGTCAGTAAGCCGCGACAAAGGTCGTGATTCTTTTACTCCAACATAGGCCCATCGTTTTTTATTATCAAAGTGGATACTCTCAACAACTAGACTTTGATCGCTACTGATACCCTTCATTTCAAGAATTCCAGGTTCAATTTCATTCACCACATAGGCGTGTACTCGACTTGTGGTTATCAAAAAGCAAACACCTATCATCAAAATTTTCATAAGATACTTTCCAAATTTTTTCATCGAGTCTAAAGAGTAGCAATCTCAGGACCCAGCTTTAAAGCATGGAGGTTCACATACACTGCTTTGAGCATAGATTTTTTTCAACGCGACTGACGAAAAGTGGCAACGACACCCCCAAATCTTACCTACTAGACCCCGTTAAAAACCGGGGAACCTCACCACGACACCCGGTTGCCTCCAATTAAAAGACACCCAAAAAAGCAGGTCTAGGTGTGAAGTTATGAGTTTGAGGGCGCCTATCCGGCTTGTATCTCTAGCTCAGCTCTGGCTCGGATCAGACACCGAAAACTGAAGATGTGAGTGTGAAGTTGTGAGTTTGGCCTCTCCGGCTTGCAGCGCCCAGCCCATCACCGAACTTACACTATGGATCGTACAGAGTTTAAAATTCTTGCATCACATCACCGAACTTACACTATGGATCGTACAGAGTTAAAAAATCAAGCTTCACATTTCCCAGAGCATTAACTCTTGCTGGAATAACGCCCCAGCCTTCTAGTGCATTTTGCCAAACATAGTTGATC
>JAWXAT010000002.1 GCA_034439615.1 Oligoflexia bacterium
ACAAAATCACCTTAGCATGGCTTTTTTAGAGCAAAGAAATTTGTGAACGCAGGGAGAAATTAAAATAATTATTAAAACGACATAGCCGGGCTGCACGAAACAAGAATGGATAGGTTTAAGTTTTTTGAAATTTCACATGAAAAAAACTCGTGCCGACAAGATTATGCCGTAGAAAAAGACGTCAATAATAAAATTCAAGAATGTTAGCTCTCATCATTTTCGTACTTAAATATTCATGCGCAAATATTCGCGCCAACATATTCGGACTTACATATTCGCATCAACATATTCGCGCCCATCATTTTTTAAGTTTCCTCGATAAATTTGCGCAACTACAAACTGCGCGAACCTCAAATCATTTCACACTGTACGGATCAGCAGCTCTATTCCCAATACTCTCCCTTAACTACCTTTAGAATTCACCTGTAGCTTTCCAAGAAAATCAGCCTAAATATCAATCTGCTGGGTCAAACCTAAACTGCGTTACATCTGACTAAAATTGTTTCTCACCGATGTTTGTTTCGTAATACAAAGTGAAATGAGCATCACAAAATTGCACCTATGGAGTTAGGCATCTATTAGGCGCCTAACTCTATAGTGTGATGATTTCCGACTTAAGGAGATGAAGTTCGCAGCCTAGTATGTTGACGTTTGTGAGCCTTATACGTGTAATTTCCACAAGTTAGTAAAGCCAAGTGGGTTTATTTTCTATCTCAGCGCGGCACGGATATTGGAATAAAAACAGATAGCGAAACTCTGGAGTATTCAATGATTTTCAAAAACTTGATGTTTGCATTTTTATTCGTATGTATTGGATTTTGTTCCATTGTATCGCAAGCCTCACCTTTAAATAAAAAGACACTTCTTTTTTTGGATCTTAATGATCCCTATGAAGTGGATATGTGGATAAGTGTATTGGGTCTTTCTTCACAAGGTTGTGGAGCAAATATTGATTATTGTAATTCTGAATTCAATGCCTATCGACCCATTCAAAATTTAAGAGCACACGAAGATATCATTTCATGGCTTAGGGATTCTAATATTTTGCCAGACGGAATTTTTATCACCGGTCACCATGTAGCAGGTTTTTTTGGAATCTACGGTGAACTAAGACCTCTTGATTTTTACAATTATGCATTCCCACAAAAACAAGGTCGCTTGACACATGATTTTTTTTTAAAACCGAAATTTGTTTATCTTGGTGGGTGCTTTACAACACAAAGTAAATTTTCACATATTGAAACAAATCCACTGACATATTTAAATCGAGTCATGAGTCATCAAGAAGTTCCTGAAGGTGATTTAATGGTTTCAGCCATACAACAAATTGCTAATGGTGGAATGCCCAACCCATGGGCGCCGTATTTCCCAAACGCAGCTCTATTTGGATTTGATAAACGCGGCCCTGGTAAAAAATCAAAACCAAATATTCAACAACTCATCTCAGAATTTTCAGCACATGTGAAAACTCAACTCGCCACTCAAAGTTTTTCAACGGCGTTTGATCAACTCATCACAACAACTTCATACTCGTTCACAGAACCAGCGAAGTGGTGGTCTTCACAAGGTAGAAAACTTACGCAGACTGCAGCTGCAGCGCATGTTCCTGAGAATGATAAGGTTCAAAAACTTGTTTTGGAGTTGCCCGCTGACCGCAATAAAAACAGTGATGAAATTTTAAGTAATATTCTTATGTCACTATTAAAAAACGATCATACAAAAGCCCCATGGATCGCACAATTAGATCAAGACTCACGCATGCAACTTGTGACAGATATTTGGCGACTTATTGACTTTAGCCGTCTTGGTAAAGACCAGCTCATGACCTCTGATTCTCCACAAGAAATTATCAATCAACTTGATAAATGGCTTCATGACGCAAATGTTTCAAAAAGACGTAGTGCGATTTTCATGCTCACTAAAATTGTACACACGACTTATCGTTCACAACTTAAATCAGCACTTTTAGATTTAGCTTATGAAGCTCAACGTGACCCCGACGCCATCGTGAAAGAGGCGGCTCGACAACTTATGATTAATTATATTAATTAGATTTAGATCTTACTCACAAAGTCTTCAAAGAGTTTTTGAATATCTGCAAATTTAACAGCACTGTACTGCTCATGACTTGGCTCAAAAAGTATGACCGTACCCTCAGGCTTACAATACCCAAGACATTTGGTGCGTGTTATCCAAAGTTTTTTATCAAGACCACGTTTTTTAACTTCGTCTTTCATCCAAAGAACAGCTTTTTCACCTTCGCCAGTTAAACAATAAGCTTTTGGTGACGGCTTTTCGTTGATGCAAACAAAGATGCGATACTGCGGAGAACTTTCTTTAATCATTATTTTACCTTGTAGGCTTTCCCCAATTCGTCCATTGAGAGAACTGTAGGGGCAACCATTTCATTAAGCTGACTTGGCTCAGGAAATATCAAAAGCCTACCTGGGTTTCCGCCCGCCACTCGATTAATTCCCACATCAATTTTAATAAACGTGTAACCCTCTACAGCTTGAATTTCACTCGGCGTTCGAAAAGCATTGGGGTCATGCCCAAACACAACTCCAAATATTCCATTTTTATTAAGTACCGCCTTAACCTCCTTGAGTTGTGAATTATATTTCCACCACTCTTTGTCAGTTAAAATGGAATTTTCTCCAATTAAAAACTCATTTGAATAATCACCACTAGAAAGTACTTGCTGCGCTTTAGTTTTAAATGCCGCCCATGTCATTTTTGGATAATGCCCAGAGTGACAAAACAACCATTTACCCACACGTGCAGCTAGGGGCATCGAGCGAATAAATTTTCCGCGGGGAAAATTTTCATCGGTGAGTTCTTTTAGTTTAATTCCTTTTTCTTTTAATTCTGCTCTAAGTTCGTCGGCTTTGTAATTCATAGGGTCAGCTAAGAATTCAGCTTCGTGGTTTCCGAGAACATGAATAAATTTTCCGCCAGCCTGAGCAATTTGTGGTTCTAACTTCATCCATAGATCAAGAACACCAATGCTGTTATGCCCCTTATCAATTGAATCACCTGTAACGATAAAAAGAGTGCGGCCACCCGTCCATTTGTCGGCATCATTTATTAAATTGGAATTTATAAGTAATTCGCGCAAACGTCGGATGGATCCATGAATATCGCTCACAGCCACAACACGGGTGTAATTTTGCGGCTGAGTAATCTCAATGACACCCGTATTAGCCGCAATGGCGTTGAAAGTTAAAAGACTCGCTAATAAGAGGACAAAAAGCATAAATAGCTTCATAGATAGTGACTATAGGCCCTGGCCCGATGAGTTCAAGAGTATTTTTTTCATAAGTCGACATTTAAGAAAAAGCAGTGTAGATAAAAACACATGACTCAATCAGAACTCCAAAAGAAAATTGAAGTGAAATTTCCTGGCTCTACAGTTCAGGTAAACGACCTCACGGGCACCTCAGATCACTGGCAGGTACTTGTGGTCTCAGCTTCTTTTGTAGGTAAATCTATGATAGAGCAACACCGCATGGTTAAAGGCGTCTTTGAAGCAGATATTGCTTCAGGCGAAGTACATGCATTGTCATTAAAAACATTCACCCCAGATGAATGGGAAAAAAGGCGGTAATTTATGGACGATCTAAAAAAGAAAATTGAAGAGCAAGTTAAGAGTAATAGAATCGTAATCTACATGAAGGGCACTCAAGATTTCCCTCAATGTGGTTTCTCAAATCAGGCTGTTCAAGTTTTGAAAACTTTAAATGAGCCCATACTATCAGTTGATGTGCTTTCTGATGATCCACTTTGGACAGCACTAGAAGAATTCACACAATGGCCTACAGTTCCTCAGATCTTTATAAACGGTGAGTTTATTGGCGGCTGTGACATAGTTACCGAGCTTCATGAGCGCGGTGAATTGCCAAAAATCGCTGAGAAAAAACACTAAATTGAGTTAGAGCCATATCGAATATAAATGGGGCCTTTGGCCCCATTAGTTTTGTTTTTAGATCGAATTTAACCCCGAACCTACCTCAAGTTAAATTACTTCATAACTAGTTAAAATCATTGTATTAATAATTATGCTGCTTTGCGTAATATAGGAGTACAATTATATTAATGAAACCCATTCTGGATTGAATGGACGTATGGGGGAATTCAATGTTGTACGTAAGAAGTTTACGTATAATCTCGCTTGTAGCGATCGCAGCACTCAGTACCAGCTGCTTAAAAGGCTCAGAAAAAGAGACTTCTTCACTCCCTTTACCTTCAAATACTTGCAACACACAATACGATGTCACACTAAAATCTCGTAACCATTTTGAATGGCCATTTCATAATCAAGATCATGAGAAAAACGGTAAATTTTGGCTCTGGTATATTAAAAACCGTCTTCATGGCTTTCTTAGCCCTTCAGTGTATTTTGATAATTTAGATAAAGAAGCACTATCTAATGTTCAACTTGAACATGAAACTCTTGTTGGTAAAGCCATCGTATTTAATATCGAAGACATTAATTATAAAACAATAAATCTATCAATGAACGGCTTAAAAGGTCTTGCGCTAAGTCATGATGCTATTGAAGTAAAAACTATCAATATATATCCGTTTAAAAAACACTTTGAAGTAGATTCCGGTGATGTCAGTGACGAACATAAAAAAGATAAGAAAGACAAAAAAGATAAAAATGAAAAGCACATTATTAAGCACGTTAAACTTGTCGAAATCACATTTCATTTAGAAAAATTTATCTTTGGTGTAAATAAATCTGCCGCTGAACTTATTCGAAGTACCGCAATGAATAACGGTACATTAAGTTTTAAATTTAAACATCATGGTGGATTCTTTAAAGTATTTGATTCAAAGTTGCATCTTGAAGGGAAATTCCCTGGTTACTGCCCAAGTCCGACACCTGAAGCAAGTCCAACACCAACGCCAACACCGTCGGGAACTCCTGAACCTTCACCGTCGCCAAAACCTGCGCCAGTTGTGAGCATTGATAGAATTTCTGTAGGCACTTTGACCAATTCAAATAACATCATTATTGAGTTTAGCGCTGATCAACCATCAAATTTTCGCTGTAGCATAGATTCAAGCGGTTTCACTGGTTGCACATCACCTTATAATGCTTCAGCTTTAAGCGATGGCCAACATCACTTTACTGTACAAGCCATCAATGCCAACGGAACAAGTAGCCCAGCTCAATTTGATTGGACAGTTGATACGACTGCACCTGTTTTAAATTTTACAAGCATTACACCTGCGCAAGCTGATACTTCTGAAACTCAAATTGGTTTTGAATTCGCATCTTCTGAGCCTACAGCTTTTGAATGTAATCTCGATAACACTTCATGGGATCCGTGTAATTCACCTAAGTCATATAATAGCTTAGGTGATGGTGCGCATTTATTCTCTGTACGCGGTAATGATATTGCAGGAAACATCAGCGCCGCGTTGTCATATAGCTGGAACGTAAAGACTTTACCTCCAACAGTGACCATTACCCAAGTGACGCCCAACACTAATCCAACTAATTTAACGTCAAGAACATTTGATTTCACAGGCACTGCCGATACGAAGCGATTCACCTGTTCACTTGATGGAGAAGCTGAAACGCTTTGCACATCACCTTATCAAGTCAACAGCTTGAGCGATGACGCCCATCAAATTAAAATATATGGTTATGATATTGCATCCAACAAAAGTGCTCCAGCAATGAGCTCATTCACGGTTGATACAATGGCTCCAGCTATGAATATTACTTCAACTGTGCCGAGCCAACAAATTACGAATCAAAATGTGATGGAAATTAATTTTGCATCAAATGAAAGTTCGATCTTTTCATGTTCACTCGATGGAGCCATCAGTAGTGTTTGTGTAAGCCCCATTAGTTTTACAAATCTTTCAGAGGGGGCCCATGAATTTAGAGTAATGGCCACTGACACTGCGGGAAATCAAGGTTTGTCTGCTGCAATTTATCGATGGACAACCGACTACACAAATCCGTTAATTACAATTACATCTGTAAATCCATCAGCTGCAGTATTTAATCAAACAGAAATCTCATTGAATTTTAGCTTAAGTGAATCAGGTTCTGCACTTTGTAGCCTCGATGGTAACTTTGCTCAAGATTGTACAAGTGGTTCAACCAACTATTTAGGTTTGAGTGACGGCAATCATGCAATTCAGATTACAGCACTTGATTCTGCGGGCAATGCATCTGCACCTATGAATTATGCTTTTATAGTCGATACAACTGTACCAGTTGTACAGATCACCATGGTGAACCCATCTGAGTTATTAACCAATCAATCAGCAGTTACAATTAGCTTTTCATCACTCGACACATCAGCTCAATTTCAATGTCAGCTTGATAACGGAAGTTATGCCAATTGCTCATCACCACACTCCTATTTAGCGCTGAGCGATGGCAATCATAACTTTAATGTGCGTGCTGTTGACACAGCTGGAAATATAAGTGCAAACCCCGCAAACTACTCATGGACAATTGATACAGTTGCTCCAGTTACACAAATCACAGCAGTCACACCCACCGAAGATTCAACAACTTCTGATACGATTACATTTACACTTTCATCAAACGAAGCTGGAACTTTTGAATGCCAACTTGATGGCTCAGGATTCAGCCCTTGCATAAGCCCTGTGACCTATAACGGATTAGCCGCAACTTCACATACTTTTCAAGCGCGTGCTCGTGATCAAGCTGGAAATCTCGATGCAACAGGTGTTACTCGCACTTGGGATATCACAAGTAATCAACAACCACCGCCCGTAATCAGTAATCGTCGCGCTACTAATGTGACACAAACATCAGCAATTATTCGCTGGGATACTGATATCCAAAGCACCACACAAGTTTCATTCTCCACATCTGCTTCGGGACCATTTACTTTTACAAACCTCGACAATACTCTAGTAACTGCACACAGCATGACCATCACGGGACTTACGGCTAATACTTTTTACTATGTGTATGTGCATTCAAAGAATTCTTCTGGCCAAGAGTCTACTGGTAGCGTTTTAAATTTCAGAACACTTCGCTAAGACTTTCAACTAGGTCTTAATCACAATCGTCATTATTCACATAGTTATTTCCGATAAGTAAGTGTGGATAAATATCTTGTATCATTAGCTTTTATACTTCTTTGCTTTGAGTGCGGATGGCTCTTCCAAGATCTTAAGATTGTGGATCTACCATTATTTCTCAATGGCAAATCTGAAATTGAAGCCGGTGATCCTATGGGAAAAATAGTCCGTACAAAAAAAGAAGTACGCAGACGCCCTAGTAGTAGCCTTGTCTGGGAAGAAACAAATATTTCACAAAATCTTTTTGCCTACGATACCATTTTGACACTTGAGCAATCTACTGCAGAAGTAAGTTTACTCGGTGATACACAAATTACTTTGCATGAGAACACGTTAGTGGCAATTGAGCCACTTCAAGAAAATGCCACCGATCAAGGCCCCATTCGATTACGATTTCGCCAAGGGTCTATGCGCGCTGCCTTTGGGCGCGAGCCACAAAGTGTAAAAGCCGGTGATTGGATTGTTGAGGCAACTAGCAATACAAAAATTTCTATTCGCTCTGACGGAGAAAATCAATTTGAACTTGAAACTTATGAGGGCGAAGCAAAAATTATCAACGCAAAAACTCTTGCAACTTCTGAAACAATTAAAGCTGGGCAAAGCATTAAAATGGAGCCTGAAAAACTTTCTGAAGTCAGAAAAGTTTTAGAACTAGAATGGTTTAGTCCCAAAGATGGTCAACGGTATTATACACATCAAGATAGTATTGCAGTGCCCTTCGAATGGAAAGGTGTTGCAACCGGGATTAAAATTTTTAACCATGAAAGTATTCGAGCACGTGATGTGAAATTTGCTCATAGTACTATTGGTGAAGAAAAACTTTCGCTAACCAAAGGTAACTACGTCTTACGACTACACAATGAAGCAACCAGTACATTCGCACGAATTATTTCTGTTTGGCCGGCGCCAAAAATCCATTTAATTTCACCCCTAACTCGTGAGCGAATCAAATTTAAAACTGATGTAGATTTTCTCTGGACTCAACATCGAGATGCGAAAAATTACTTATGGGAGATATCAACTGACTCTGAATTTAAAAACATCATACGAAATAAACAGACTATTGATAATTCAATAAGTGCCAAGGATCTACCCTTGGGGCAATACTACTGGCGAATACGCGCCCATGATGATCAAGGTTTTGAGATACCCGAAATATATAACAACACTTTTTATATTTTAGAAAAACCACTAGCTGCACCAAAATTAAAAACGCCACAAATAAAAATGGAAACGGGATTTAATTTCTGGAACTGGCTTATACCACAAGCTCAAGCTTCAGAAAAATCGACTCACACTTTACGATTACCAAAAAAATACTCAGCAGAATTTCAATGGGAATCTGTGGAAGGTGCAGACCGCTATGTCATTGAAATTAGCGAAACACCTGATTTTCAAAACACAGTAGGCAATCAAGTTATTAATAACCCTAGCTATAAATGGCGCAACTTTCCGTTGGGAAAATATTATTGGCGCGTCGCAGGGCAAGCAAACAATGAAGTGGGTCTTTTTAGCGAAGTCGCCTATGCGGATTTGACTACTATTCCACAAGGCCCCATAACTCCGATGTCAAAAGAAACAGTAGATGCAAAATTAAAAATTCAAAAACAGATTGCCACACAAATTTCACAGCCCGTGGTTGCACCACGACCTACGCCAATGCCGACGCCACCATTAATTGCAAAACCAACACCGACTCCACCTTTAAAACAAAAACCATTACAGTGGGGCTATGAAGTACAAGTCGGTGCTGGAGGAAAATACAACCACTTCCGAGGAAATGATTTTATCGCCCGTGAAATCGGCCCCGTATACGGTCAAGCCCGCATGGCAGTAACTCCAGATTATACTTTTAGTACTTGGCGCCTTGAAGCTGAGCTAGAACGACATACTTTAAGAATGAAAGATCTTACATCAGCCCCACTTCAAGCGCCGATCACGAGATACATGGGGCGAGTTACTTTTATTGATGAAAATCCGTATAAAGATTATGCAAGCTATGGTCTCGCCATTCACACCCAAACATTGATTTATCGACGATCAGACTTAGAGATCCTAAACATCTATGCACCCGTTTTTGTTGGCCCCATCATTGATTGGCGTCATTATGATAATGACACAGAAATAAATTATCGTTTGGGAGTTTTTATTGGCGATCCATTTACCGGCAAAGTGATTTCATTTGAAGGACGCGCTAATCAAACATGGCTTTTTGAAATGTGGCCAGGATTTATTTATACAATGACACTCGAAGGAAAACTTTCAACAGGTGCTACGACAGAGAAATCTTTTTGGGGCGATGCGACTGGAAACCTCTTCTTAGGCGTCCGGTGGTAATAAGCCCACCCAAATTACACATCAAAAGCAGAAGAAAAAACTCACCAGGACCACTAAGTTTTCCGCATGCTGGAGTAAAATCAAAATTTGTTGTTTGATGCCCCTCGTACTTTGCAGCAACTACATTAATTTTTAATGGCGTAGGTATAGGAGCTGTTTGCGGTACTGTAGGTAGATAATTAAATGTCAGTCGGTAGCGGTACCACCGCTTCCCCTTTAATATTGATATTGCTGTAGCACTTATCCAACCCGTATTATCTGAATTAAAACCATCGTTACTCCCCGCAACTTTAAAATTTATAGTACTTGTTCCTGGGATAACATCTTCTTTAACAAATGCAGTATATGTCGGACTCGAATTCGCTGTATCAATAGGCAACGATTGGGCCACATGGCTAAAACCTGAGCGATAGATTACTTCACCCGCATCTGGGCCGTCAAAATTTGGTGTGTTTGAAAAAGTTCCTGTAACTCCAAATGCGATCCATGTATTTCCGGGGGCGCCATCGCCATTACCACCACCACTTCCACCAACTCCACCTTGCGCATCAATTGTTCCGCCACCGGTAATTGAATTTGGAGTAAAGAGTGAAACAATTCCCCCAGCTCCTCCGCCACCGCCACCATTTCCGGCAGTGACTCCACCATTTCCACCAGTGGCAAGAATTGATCCTGTAAGTGTGACATTTCCACCAACAAATAAACGAATGATGCCGCCACCGGCTCCACCACCACCACCCGCAATAAAACCGCCGGTGTTGTAACCCCCACCACCGCCGCCACCGCCGCCACTTCCGGCACCGTATGTAAATGTATCGAGATAAGAATCTAAAGCAGATACTCCGGCAACACCACCAGCAGGAGTTCCTGCACCATTACTTCCGCCTGAACTACTGTTTCCACCACCACCACCACCACCTCGCGGATCTGCCGCATGATCAACACCGGCTCCACCGCCCGCACCACCCGCTGTACTTGAAGTTCCAACTGCTGAAGTTGCGCCAATACTTCCGTTACCACCCGAACCACCGCCACAACGACCAGTGCCACCTCTTGGTACTACAGAAATTGATCCGCCACCCGCCGTACCAATATCACCACGACAATCAATGATGCCCGCAATAACTACATCACCCATGATTCGCATTATGAGTGGAAGTGAGCCCTTGCCTTTAAGTGTCCAGCCAGTTGGTAAATCAAAAGTTGTGAATTGTAATGAAGTGTAAATATCAGTATTGATCGTTATAATATTTCCTGAAGTTGATCCATTTTCGCTGAACTTTGAAAATGTTGTTATGTTAAACGGCCCATGTCTCCCATCACCAATGTTTACAAGATCATTGGCATTGTCAGCACCACTACCAGATGAACGATCGACATAAATCTGAGGGTGAATAAAATGTAGGACGTAATTCCAAACAGCTGTGGTGGTATTTGCATCGTGATAACGAGTATCATTAAATCGTTCAGCTATTTGTGCTGCACTAACTGACTGCGGAAGGAGTAAAGCGAATAACAAAACCGAAAAGTATATCATCCCGTCTTTTGTAAATTATTGATCTCATTTAAAAGGCTATGAGCACCAACATGATAGGGTTGTAGTTTGACAGCTGTTTTAAGAAATTTTATAGCCTGATCAAATTCTTGTTTAAAAAAATACGCTTGCCCGACGTAAAAGTGTAAATCCGCATTATCAGGAAAGTATACGATGGCATCGCTACTCAGCTTAACCGCTTTATCAAACCACTTCACCTTCGTATATGATTTAGCTAAATTTATAATAAGTTGAATGTTCATTTGCTTGAGATCATATTTTTCAGGAGGGAGTTCACTATTAATTCTCACAGTGCCCGTTTTGGGATTTATCTTAGCAGAGGTCTTGGCTACTTTAGCTAAAATATAATTATTTGATGGCACTTCACGATTAAGTGCGGCTTCGAACTCAGCAGCACTTTCGTCAATTTCACCATTCATAAGAATATTAATTTTATCTTTGAGAATATTTGCGCGAAATGGCTTTACAAGATACGCATCAACACGCGACTTTGCCGCTTTTGAAATTTTCATGCGCTCATGAGAACTTTGCGAACTTACCATTAAGAACTTTATGCTAGCGCGCGCTGGGTCTTTACGCACGGCGCGCAGTAAAGTTAGACCATCGATGTGTGGCATCTCCCAATCTGAAATGATAAAATCAATACGCTGGCTGTGATTTTGAATAATTTTAATTGCTGCCTTACCATCTTTAGCTTGAATTACTTTATTGAATCCAAAACTATTAAGGTACTGAGCTAAAATATCTCTTACTTGACCATCATCATCGACGATCAAAAAAGTTGCCTCTTTCGGATCAATCACATTGCTACTCATAAACCCTCTCCTTCACCATCAATTGGTATAAGGATGCGAAACTCAGCACCACCTTGAGGGTGATTAGATACACTCAGATTTCCACCGTGTGTGATTTCAATAACTTCTTTGCAAATTGATAAACCAAGACCCGTCCCCTTGGCCCCTTTGGTCGTAAAAAACGCATCAAATATTGTAGCGAAATTTTCTTCAGGTATCCCAGGGCCAGAATCATGAATTTTAATTTCAATTTGATCATCGACAACTTGGCCAGTAATTTCTATTTTTCCCTTATCTCCAATAGCGTGTGTTGCATTGATGATAAGATTCATAAATACCTGGACCATTGCCGTATGATTTATGTAAACCAGAGGAAGCCCCTCAAGACTAACAACAACATTAATGCGCGAACGCATGAGTTCATGTTTCATCAGAAGTATGGTTTCATCAATGGGAGTTGCGATATTAATTTTATTAAAACTTCCACCCGTATCAGACGGCTTCACAAGATTTTTAAAACGCTCTAAAACTTTACTCGCGTGTTCAGTTGCAATTAATATTGTTTCGAGTGCTTTTTTCATTTCCGGTTCAGCGCCATCTTTTGATAAATCAGCACGCCCCATGATTTGCAGTAAAATATTTCCAAATTCATGACCAACGTTTCTTGCAACCGCTGCAACCATCAATGTTTTTTCATTATCAAATATGCGCTTCTTGAGTTCGTCTAGATGTTCACGCAGAGCAATATCTCGTTGCCTGATATTCCACATCGAAACCATATTGCGTGCTTTTTGTAGTATTTCGCCCTCGGAAAAAGGTTTATTAAGATAGTCCCAACGGTCTGAGAATTCTTTGCCAAATATTTTTTGAATTGAATTTATATTTCTATCTTGATACGCGGTTACAAGCACTGCGTACATATGAGGATCCAAAGCATGAATCTGCTTTACTGTTTCAATACCATCTATGCCATCACCCAAGAGCACGTCAAAAAATCCCATGGCATATGGTTTATTCTCGGCTAAGGCTTTTTTAACCTCTTGCACTGCTTGTTCACCATTGTGAACGGTTGTTACTTCAAAATTATCAATAAAATTATCATCCGTAGTAAGTTCTTCTTTTTTTGAACGGCTGCTTTTAATTGAAATTACTTTTGCCACCGGGCTTAAGATATCGCGATAGGCTTGTGCAATCTCAATTTCATCTTCCACCACAAGAATTCGACGACTTACAATCAGTTCAGGTTGTACTGGAATTTTTTCAACTTTTACGGCATTTTGATTGCTTTTCATGCAGCTACCTCACGTTGCGTATTTTGACTTAATGGCAATTCAATTCGAAATTTAGTTTCAGCATTTGAATCACTATGTACTAAATAAAGATCTCCATGAAATGCGCGAACAAATCTTCGACTAATACTTAATCCAAGCCCCGTGCCCAACTCAGGAGATTTTGTTGAAAACTGACTCTCAAAAAGTTTGATTTGATTTTCTTTTGAAATTCCAATTCCATTATCGCTAATATCAATGCAGAGTTTGTTTCCGTCATTAAAAGTTTCAATTCTTACAAAACCTTTTTTTGTCGGATCTTTTAATTCAGCTACTGCGTACAGTGCATTTCTCATTAAATTAGTGAGAACCTGTATAAGTTCATCGCGATCGATATTTGAAGAATCAATACTCGCATTATATTTTTCGATTACTTGAATTTTATTTTTAGCAAAGAGATCAGCCACAATATTCACGGCGTCATGGAGTATAGGGTGAATTTTCATTTTTGCCCGAGAACTTGATACAGCACTGAGAGATCTCATTTGTTTTAGAATTTTTTCTATACGGCCAGCTTGTTGCATTAAAAAATTTGTATCTTTCTCAAGGGTGCCCATATCATCATCCCAGTGTTTAAATATCTGAGTGATATTGTGAAGATCTTCTTGCATGAGTGTCATTTTAGGATCAATCGATGAGGGCTCCTGAAGAGATCTTAAAAATCCCTCAAATCCTTTTTCTTGAATTTCTTCTTGCCATGCTTTTACAATCTGCCCCAAAAGATCTTTGTGTGTTAGAACTTCATCGTTAAGACGTTTTTGAACTTTTTGTATACGCGTCATAAGACTTGTAAGTGGATTTAAAACTTCATGAGCTGTACGACCCGCAATCTCACCCACTGAGGCAAGACGTGTTGTTCTCAAAAGTGCCTCTTGAGCTTCTTTTACTGCGTGGTTTTGTTCTTCTAATTTTTTAGTGCGATCAATAACTTTATTTTCTAGCTCTCTATTTATTTCTTCTAACTGCACACGTGAACTTTTTAAATCAAGTGTCATGCGATTAAATGAATTCGATAATACGGCAATTTCATCATGTGATTTTATTTGAAGTGCTGCATCGAGATTTCCCGCTGACACTTTCTCCATGGCCTCCATGAGTTTTTGAAGAGGCTGCGTTAATGTGCGTGAAAAGAAAATCGTTGCGATAAAAGTTACAGTCGTGATGATCAGTGCAAATAAAAGTGATCTTGTAATAAGTTGTTTTACTGCCATAAAAGCTCGAGCACTTTCAACTTGTGAGATAATGCCAAGACCACCTACACTTACACGCGAGTAAGCACCTAATTGCTCTTTACCCTGATCAGAATACTCCATGACACCTGTAGAAAAACTGCCACGTCTAAATTCATTTACAATTGGTGATTTAGAAAAATCGCGGGCCTCTGACATATAAGTTGGTTTTGCATGAATGAGCACACGTCCATCAGCCCCAATAATAAAAGCTTGAGTCAGTGTTGATGTTTTTAGGTTTTTCAAAAATTGATCAGCTTTTACATAACCTACAACAGCCATTAGTTTTTCAGGTGTTCCGCTTGAGCCTTCACGAATTACAGAAATACCCATACCGATCAGTGCCGGGCCTTGTGGAATAGTTGCATTCCATACCGCTAATGATTTTGATTGAATCAGATCAAAAGGAATTTCACGTATTGCAGGTAATATTTCATCATAGTATTTCTCATCAACCTTGTATAATTCAGCAAAACTTTTATCTGTAATCTGAGAAATTCTTTTCATATTTTTTGAAAAGCCAAGTTCATACAATTCAAGTCGAACCAAGAGTGGATCTTTTTCTACAATTTCTTGAAAAGCTGTTTGGGTTCGGCGTTCTAAATTTCCAGCAAAAATTAAGGCATAGAGTTTTAATTTATCTGCTGCACCTAAAAGAGATGTTTCAACTTCTGCAGCAAGTGTTGTAACCACACTCTTATTTAGATCAAATACGAGAGCCTTTTTATCACTCTCAAAAATGCGTGTTGCTAATAATAAATAGAGACCAAGTGCTCCCACCAAGAGAACAGTCACAACTGATAAGATCTTGTAACGAATGGAGAATCTTAATTTCACGAAACACTCCCTTATAAAGCTTTTCGGCACATGCGCAAAAAAACAAAAGGGAATTTTCATAAGTAATTACGAACATTTATGTGCTTATTTTTGACTTAAAATGTCGATTTTTTTACCGCAATGCGTTAAAAAGTATTAATATTAAGGTGCACCGACGATAAATTTGTTATTAAAAGACTCGTCATCACAATATTTAGAAAGGTTATTCATGTCAGAAACTGTAGAAATTTCTCTCGAATTTACACCAAATCCTAACTCACTTAAGTACGTAGTAAATCGTGTTTTACTTGAATCAGGAGCTGCGAGTTTTTCAAGCATTGAATCAGCAACACCGTCACCACTAGCAGTAAAATTATTAAATCTACCCGGTCTTGTGGGTGTTATGTTGGGTCGCAATTTTATCACCATAACAAAAAGTGATGCTAGTGATTGGGATAAAATTCATCAGGCTAGTTCTGATTTAATTAAGGCGCATCTTGAAAATAATGAAACTGTTTTAGAAAAAACACATTCCAATGCTCCCGCCAATCACTCAAGTGCAACAGGAGAAATCGAAACAAAAATTAAGGAAATACTTGATGCTGAAATCAGGCCCGCAGTGGCAATGGATGGCGGCGATATCACTTTTGATAAATACGAAGACGGCACGGTTTATCTTTTTCTCCAAGGTTCTTGTTCAGGGTGTCCAAGTTCAACAATGACACTGAAAATGGGAATTGAATCTCGCCTTAAAGAAATGATTCCCGAAATTCGCGAAGTAGTGGCAATATAACTTACATGTTGCGCACACTTTTTTTTCTTGCTGGTTTAATTATAATTGCAAGTAGTTTTGCATGCATGCAAAGCACTCAGTTCCCGCGCGGTGCAGTCAACACCGTTCTTACACCCCCAAAACTCTTGCATGTCTATAACGGAACAAGTCTTGGGTTTTACACATCCACAGGCGCATATGGTTTTGGAACTTTAGCAAAGTCAGTATTTAGTGCTGCTTACGGAAATGCTGCACAAATGGTTCAGCATACAGTTTTAGGTGGAGGCACATTTTATATTGGCGCATCCTGCGCATCTTGTGCAACCGTTACATATTTTAATGGATATGCTGGGGGGTATAAATTTTCAGCAGAAGCAGTTTCAAAATTTACTGTTTTCACAGGAAATAAATCCCAAGGCATTGCACTCAATAATCGACAAAATATTTTATATGCGACTGATACAACAAATAAGGGAATTACTTTTTTTAATTCTCAAACAGGGGGCTATGGAGCTGGTGGAACTTCGGGTTTTAGTTTTGCAGGGCCACCATTAAGCTTACAATATTTAACTGTTGATTCTTTAAACGATCTTTTAGTTGCAACTGATCCAACAGGTGGTCGTGTGTACTTTATGGATGGTGTCACTGGTGCAGATCTGGGATCAACACTCATCAATGGAGCTTGCGCCGGTTACACGACCCTTGGCCATGCTATTACTTCAGATTCTCTGCATATTTCCTATGTAATTTGCAAAGGTACCAATGCAAGAGTAGTTTTAATTAGCACCACAACCCAAGCGGTTTTAGCCACCGTTAATGTTCCCACAATCACAACAGCGACTGATTTAACTTACAATACAACAAATGGTAAAATTATTGTTGTTGGCGGAACAAAAGCGATTTCTATGAATGCCGCTGATGGTTCAGGTTTTGTAACATTTGATACAAATACTGCTCCATGCAATGTTGCCACGGCGACACTATCAGCAGCGGTTTATGATAGCGCATCTAGCACTATCTTCGTTTCCGATTCTACGAATAGCGTTATTTATAAAATTGATGCGGCTACTATGACTTGGAAAGACATTACGTCTTGTACAAATTCAAGTTTTAGTGTTGCAGCGGATTTAAGCGCTCCGACGCGTATTGGATTTTTTTAAAATTTACGCCGCTTCTTTTTTATCGTGCACGACTTTATCGGATTGTTCTGATTGGTACGTTGAATAAGCTGTTTCCACAATTATTTCTTTGCCACTTTCATCGATGTATCCTCTGACTTTAAATGCCTTGAGGGCATCAGCTTTACCTTTCACTTTTGATGTGATTGGCTCAACGATGAGTTTATTTTTTACTTGTTGATAAACTGCATCTGATATTAAAAGGTCTGTTCCATATTCTTTGGTCAAAGATTCAACCCGTGAAGCCGTGTTGACAGTATCGCCGATTACCGTGTATTCCATTTTTTCTGTCGAACCAATATTACCGGCAATTAATTCACCATAATGTAGACCCATACCGATTTTGATTGGTTTTTTTCCTTTTGCCATGCGCGCATCATTAAACACTACAAGTTGAACTCGCATCGCAATGCAGGCACTAACAGCGTTCCACGTATCATTGGGTTTAGGTACTGGAGCACCCCACACAGCCATGATGGCATCGCCCACATATTTATCAACCACACCTTTATGCTGTGTAATCACAGAAACCATTGAAGTCATATATTCATTGAGCATTTCTACTACTTGTTCAGCTTCAAGACCTTCACTAATAGAAGTAAATCCTCGAATATCACTAAAAAATACTGTGGCTTTTTGACGGGTACCACCAAGTTTTATTTCACCAGATAAAATAGCTTCGGCAATTTCTTTTGAGTGAAATTTATTAAATGTCTCTTTAAGTTTATCACGCTCTGCCAAACCTGTTGCCATCTTACCGAATGAATGAGTAAGGGCCGTGATCTCGTCATGGCCTTTTGGTTTTACCTTAATATTAAAATCCCCTGCTGCAATTTGCCGGGTGAGTTCAACGAGCAACTTAATTGGTTTTGTCAAAGTTGTTGAGAAGAAGTACACGGCAGCAAATGCTAAACAGAGTATGACCCCGGCAACAAGTAATGATCGGTATTTTACACGATTTGCAGTTTCAAATGCCTTCTCTTCTAAAACTTGTGAAATAACCCCAACACCTGCAACACCCACTTGTCTGAATGCACCTAAATAGTATTTACTATCTTGATCAAGAAATCGCAATTGGTTATTATTAACAGGGCTTTCAAGCATTGCTTTTACAATCTCAACATCTTTTAAATTTGCACCTGAACTCACTAAGGTTTCTTTTGGATGCGCCAATACATTACCTTCGCGATCAACAAGGTAAGATGTTACAACACCTTTTTTCCCATAAATTTGTAAAAACTTTGTTTGATCAACAATTCCTACAGCTGCTGTAACGACATTTTTTTTATCATCAACAGCTAATGGAAAGCTAAGTGTAAGATAACTTTGCCCAGCGACAGTCACTCTTTGAATATCAATATCGCCTGACCAAGATTTATTAGATGGTTTTATACTATTAATGATCTTTTCATTTTTTGATTTATCGCTAGCGAAACTTTGTCTTTCTGCAGAAAGACCACCTTTTCTCCAGGTCATAACCGCAATCAATTCACTATTACGCTTAAATTGTAAATGTTGAGCAGTAGACTTTCGTGCTGCGTCTAGGTTTTGCGTTTGAATCTCAGTAATCGTTGTAACAACATTTACTAGTGTCCCTAGATATTCGTATGTCTGATTGGCAAGCTGCCCCGCGACATCACTAGTCGCCTTTTGAATAAATGCTGTATTATCGTCACTAAAGAGTTTTGTAGCTAAAAATACCACAAGAAGTGTGGATGTTACCAACATAAGAGCCATCATTGATACCAGCTTAAAACCAATTGGTAGTTTTACTTTAAATTCTTTAACTTCGGCCTGGGGTTCTTTACTCATGTAAATGATTCTCCTTGTCCAGGTACCCTATCGGCAATTGGCAAGAGAGATTAAATATTAAAAATGGTCTGGATTATTTGAATTTCTAATTAATTTTGACGATGTAACAAGAGTGAAGAGAGTCCTTATATACAATTTCATAGTTATACTCGTCTCGCTAGGTGGTGCTAGTGCTTGCGGATACTATCTGTATGCTGATATTTATCTAAATCGCTCAACATCTGAAGGCCTTGAAATTGCTGGTGTGCTAACAGAAATACAACAATCTGTTAAACGCAAATTTGGCGACAATATGCTTTGGGACCTCGTTAATGCCAATGAAAAACTTTATTGGAATGATTCAATTCAAACTTCTGAAAAATCACAAGCGCACATTAGACTTGATGACGGGAGTAAAATATCACTCGGCGAATCAAGTCTTGTTGTACTTGAAAGAAATAACAACAAATTATCATTAAGTCTCAAAAGTGGACAATTGGTCGTTGATTCTCAAGCGTCTGCAGATTCACAAATTAAAATTAACGGTATGGATCTCGCAGCTGCAGGCAAAGGCACAATGTCATTGCAAGTAGATGCTGAAAAAGGACAATTAACTGCCACCACTATGGGGGTAGATGGTACAGGAAAACAAATCACCATTGATAAAGATGGTACGATGTCTGAAAAAGAAATTCCTACGATCCTAGAATCGCCAGCACCTTTATCTCGAGAATATATAGACGCCGCACAAACTGCTATAACTTTTACTTGGCAGGCGAAAAATAATAGTCCCAGAATTCTAGAATTAGCAAAAGATAAAAATTTTAAACAAATGGTCATTCAAAAGAAACTTACAACAAAAAAGTATTTAACAAACTTAAAAGCCGGTAGTTTTTATTGGCGCGTTAAGACCGAGGGTGAAAAAGAGATTAATGTGAGCGAAACACGTTCATTCGAAATTATTCAAATGAACACCCCAGTACTCACAACTCCAGATAAAAATCAATCTATGGCATTTAGAAACGATATGCCTGTTGTTGAATTTAGCTGGAAGGGTGATACAAATTCTACGAAGTATCTCTTTGAAACATCAGACAAAGAAGATTTTTCTAATATTCGATTCAAAGAAGAGACTAACAACTTATATGTTAGAACATCAAAAATTTCTGAAGGAAAGAATTTCTGGCGCGTTTCTGCTATTTACAATGAACATGTAAAAGTAAGTAACCCAAGCTTTGTACAGGTCAACAAATTAAAAGAAGCTCTACCACCAGAATTAATGTCGCCGGATAATAATTTTAAATTAACTTTTGATATTTTTCAAAAAGCTAATGGCATTCAATTTCGTTGGAAATCACAAGTTACCGAGACTGTTGAAAAATTTAAATTTGTACTTTCACGAAACGAAAAATTAAAAGATGAACTTGTTTCATTTGAAACAACACAAAATGAAACCCTCCTTAAAGAAAATTATCCAGAAGGTATCTATTATTGGTCCGTAGGTCTCAAAAACCTTGATGGCGAATGGAAGCATCATGAAATTCGTAAACTTGAACTAGGCCCTCTTGTTCCTCTACTTTCACCACCAGTCATTTTAGGTTGGTCAGACACTACAGAGCTTGATCTCTTAAAAAATCCACTTATCAAATGGCGCTGGAAAAAAGTCGAAGGCGCCGCCTCTTATAAATTTAAACTCCTAAAAATGGGCTCTAAAGAAGAAGTGGTTCTTGAAGATACACTTAATGGCGTTGAAAAAGAAAAAACAGATCTCCCAGACGGCAAATACAAATGGGTTGTATCTTCTATAGACCGCTATGGCCGCGAATCTGAACCAACAGCTCATCAATTCACTGTTTATCACGGAAAAACTCTTGAAGCTCCAGATTTTGATATGTCGGAGGTTCAATGATAAAACTCTTTTTAGTGTTATTATCGGGTCTAGTAACTTTGCCCACATACGCAAAAGAAGTTAATTTAAAGTGGAGGGCTATCGAAGGAGCAAAGCTCTACAATCTCGAAGTAGCAACAGATGACAGTTTTAATAAAAAAGTAATTGAAAAAAGTGTGAAGCTTAATAATTTACCATCTAACTTAAAGCCCGGTGTTTATTATCTACGGGTTCAAGCTGTAGATGCCCTTGAGCGCCCTGGTATTTGGAGTAAACCTTTTCGCCTTGCTATTACCGCACCTGTTCAGCCTCTAGTCGAAATTGCAGAGCCTCAAAAAATAACATTTTCAAAGAAAAGCCCAAATGTTGAGACAAGCTGGAGGCCAGCAGAAAATGCGACTAACTATAAGGTTGTTATTTTAAAAGATGGTAAAGAATATAAGTCTTTTGAAACTAAAGATCCTAAATCTGATTTTAAACCCACTGAGCCCGGTAATTATAAAATTACAGTACGCACGGGAATGGAAGGTTCATTTGGCGCTCCAACTACTATACAAGAACTTAACATAGAAAAAAAAGAAATCACAGCTCCTCAGTTACAAATGGGGCAATCTGAAAAATGGAGTAGCAGAAAAAGTATCCCATTTAAATGGGCTCCGGTAGAAGCGGCACAATATTACCGACTTAAAATTTATAAAGTTGAAAATGGGCAAACCGATGTGCGTTCACTTGCGAGCACCTCGCAACCCATTATTGATGCACCTCACATCGATTCACCCGAGTACTCAACAGGAAAACTTCCGCCTGGCAAATACATCGCTGTGATTGAAGCGCGCGAAAGTGATGAAACCGTTGCTCCAACAACTGAATATCAATTTGATGTAAAAAATATGAAACCCATTGATTTTGACCGCTTTGATTTTACGGCCAGATACACCGTGACTCCGATTGATTATTCAAGCACCATGCGTGAGATTTCTTCAGCCAACAATAAGTCATCGACTATTGGTGGGAATATGCTCCTCGAAGGACACTTGTGGTTTCCCGATTCGCGCTGGGGTGTCAAAGCTGGTGGAGTCTGGGGTGGATTTTCAATCAATAATACAAACATAACTTATAATGATTTAAATTTAGCAGCTTCTTATAAATTTTCAGGAAGCAACAAAGGTCTTATGACAACAATAAGACCGTATGTAGGTGGTCGTTTATGGACTATCCCTATTATTTCTCGCGCACTCATCACAGCACCAATGCAAGTCTACACTCCAACTTTATACGGCCCGGTGGGTGGAGTCGATATTACAAAGCCACTTAACGACACGTGGGCACTTACTGGACGGATGCAAGTTTCTGTACCACTTGGCAATTCTGCTATAGGCGGTGGCGGCTCTGCTGGATTTATCAAAGTAGATCCCGAAGTAAGTTCTAAAACAGAATTTGGTGCGAAATATGGATTTAAAGGAAACATGCGACTCCTTGCCATGGCTGGATTTCAACAAGATGTCATCCGATGGACTCCAAATGCGGGTTCACGAACTCAGAAATCCGAAGTTAATATGAGCTCACCTACATTTTCTATAGGCATTGAAGCCACAGATGACGGCGGAATGTTTAGAAGTTCAGAAAATACTGTGCGAGAAGATAAATTTTCTAACTTTGATCTCACATTTCGCTACAGCCTAACACCCGCCTCTTATTCAAGTAAACTTCAAGAAAATAACAGTCAATCAACAAGCTTTAGCGGTGAAACAAGCGGCCTAGCCGATATCGATGCGACTGGATGGTTTCACGGATCAAATCATGCCCTACGTGCAATTGCAGGTTGGGGTGGTTTCACTTATAAAAATTCAACGGTGAGTTATCCTGAGTTCATGTTGCAATGGGGATATCGCCCGCAAATTAAAACTCCAAAAGGATCAATTTACATTAAGAATTTTTTTGGTCTTCGTTCGTGGCAAGTCCCCGTCTTGGCATATGATCAAGCAACGACTCAGTTTTACTCTAGAGCCCCACAATTATTGGGCCCGGCAAATACATTCCAAGTATTTCAAAAATTTAGCCAAGTATGGACAATGCGCTTGGGCGCAGAACTTTCAGCTCCAATTGTTGCAGCTAATAAACAAGCAGACATTGATCGAATTTTACCAGGGGCCATGAGTCACAAGCTTGATGTAGCTTTTATTCGAGAGTTTTCTGAAGATTTCTCAGTTGGTGGTGGGTTTGGTTATAAAGAAGACCAGATTCAATACATTCCAACAACGAGTCAGTCCGGAACACCAAGTGCTGAAAGATCTTCTCGCGCAGTGCTTACCACACCCGCTTATTCTGTATTTGGGGTCTATACTTTTTAACCGCGCTTATTCATCAAGTTAAGTGCTGAGCCCGCTTTAAACCATTCGATTTGCTCATTACTAAATGAATGTTTAAGTGAGATTTTTTCTTCGCTACCATTTGCATGACTAAGAACCATATCTAGATTTTTACCTGGAGCGAATTTATCAAGACCTACAATACTCACTTTGTCGCCATCGAGAACCTTATCGTAATCAATTGGATTTACAAACGTTAGAGCAAGTAGACCTTGTTTTTTCAAATTTGTTTCATGAATTCTTGCAAAACTTTTTACAATGACTGCAGCGGCTGATAAAAATCGAGGTGACATTGCAGCATGTTCACGGCTACTGCCTTCACCATAATTCTCATCCCCGATAACTACCCAACGTAATCCATTGGCTTTGTAATTTCGAGCCACTTTTGGAATAGGTAAACTCTTTGCCCCCGTTTGAGAATCAGTGGCTTTACCGATTTCATCTGTGAAAGCATTTGTTGCACCTAAAAACATATTATCGCTGATGTTGTTAAGGTGGCCTCGAAATTTAAGCCATGGCCCGGCTGCAGAAATATGATCGGTAGTGCATTTACCCTTTGCTTTAAGTAAAATTGGAAGTTTGACAAAATCTTTTCCATCCCAAGGCTTGAAGGGCTCCAAAAGTTGAAGACGATCACTTTTTGAATCAACTTTCACCTGCACAAGATCTGGATTCTCTGCTGGAGCAAGATAACCCAAATCACCCGTTGCATAACCTTGAGCTGGGAGATCATCAGCATAGGGAGGTGTAAATTTGATATTTCCGTGTGGTGTTGTGAGTTCATCGGTTAACGGATTAAACGAAAGTGAACCCGCTAAACCCAAAGCCATAACGATATCTGGGCTTGCCAGAAATGATAGTGTTTCAGGATTACTGTCGTTACGACCTCGAAAATTTCTATTAAAAGAACTAATAATTGAATTTTTAGTCCCTTCTTTTACATCATCGCGTTTCCACTGACCAATACAAGGGCCACATGCATTGGCTAACACTGTTGCACCAACATCATTGAGCACCTTCATTTGACCATCACGCTTAATTGTTAAATGAATTTGTTCAGAACCAGGTGATACCAAAAATGGTTGTGGCATTTTCACGCCATGCTCGAAAGCTTGTTTGGCAATATGGGCCACGCGCCCGATATCTTCATATGAAGAGTTTGTGCAGCTGCCAATAAGTGCTGCAGAAAGTTTATCTGGATATTCTTTTTCTTTAATCTCTTGTTTAAATTTTGAAATAGGTCTTGCCACATCAGGTGAGTGAGGGCCCACAACATAAGGCTCAAGTTTAGAAAGATCAATCTCAACAACTTTGTCGTAATATTTCTCAGGACTTTTTTCGACTTCACTATCAGCTCTTAAGTGCTGTGAGTATTTATTTGCAAGATCAGCAATCTTATCTCTGTTTGTGATTTTCAGATAATCAACCATGCGTTTATCAAATGGGAAGAGCGAAGTTGTCGCACCAAGTTCTGCACCCATATTTGTTATAGTGCCTTTACCTGTGCAACTAATGGCGGAAACACCTTCGCCAAAATATTCTACGATTTGATCTGTTCCACCCTTGGTGGTGAGAAGGCCACAGAGATATAAAATTACATCTTTTGGTGAAGTCCAGCCATTGAGTTTGCCTTTAAGATGAATACCGATAAGTTTTGGCATTTTAACTTCCCAAGCTAGGCCCGCCATAACATCTGCAGCATCAGATCCGCCGACACCAATAGCGATCATACCTAAACCACCAGCATTGGGTGTGTGTGAGTCTGTTCCGATCATTAATCCACCAGGAAATGCATAGTTTTCTAAAACAACTTGATGAATAATTCCGGCACCTGGTTTCCAAAAACCCAAACCATATTTGGTACAAACTGATTGTAAGAAATCATAAACTTCAGAATTCGTTTGAAGTGCTGTTTTTGTATCATCACTTGAACCGCGCCGTGCTTGAATTAAATGATCGCAGTGAACGGTTGCAGGAACCGCAGTTTGCTTTCGCCCTGATTGCATGAATTGCAAAAGCGCCATTTGTGCTGTGGCATCTTGCATCGCAACACGATCAGGTCTCAGAAGTACAAAGCTTTTTCCACGAACCATTTCTTGATCAAAATTATCTAAATGACTAAAGAGAATTTTTTCAGCATAAGTGAGAGCACTTTTACCTAACTTTTTTTTCGCCGCGGAAAGTTTTTCTTCCATTGAAGAGTAGAGTTTCTCAACATGTTCGGGTGTGGTTTCAATATTGACTTTCACGACGCGCTGCTCCTTTATAAAATATCTTTGTTACACTAGAAGAGTAGCACTGCAGGCTGATGTGCTCAAGTGTTTCGCAACATGAATTTTGAATTCCAAAGATTACCGCAAGATATCTTACTAAATTGACAAATGTAGGGAAGATCGAAAGAATTTCGTTATGGCCAAACTGCTTTTAGCCACGCTGTTGGTTTGCATTGGATGTGGTGTTATAAATTATTCAGTAAATGGAATCGTAGGTTCAAGGCTTATTACCGCCGATGTCGTAAATCATCGAGTTCTTATCTGGAATAAAATCCCCAATTCAACTAATCAAGCTGCTGATTTAGTACTTGGTCAACCCGATTTTACAGCTAATGTTATCAACAATACTCCCGATGCACCCGGGACAATAAGCGCATATAGCATACGACACCCTCAAGGAATTTCAGACACAGGAGATAAACTTATTATCGCCGATCAACTTAATAATAGGATTACCATTTGGAATACATTTCCCACGCGAAATCACCAGCCCGCTGACATTGTTTTAGGTCAACCAACGATGACCACTGGTAATGCCAATATTGGAGGCCGTTCTGCTCGCACACTGAGTAATGTCATACAACTTGCCTATGATGGAACTCATCTGATGGTTGCAGATCAGGTCAATCGACGACTTTTGATTTGGAATTCTTTGCCCACAGTTGATCAACAAGCCGCAGATCTTGTAAGATGCGCATTCGTCTCGAGCGTCGCAAGTACTGGCAAAAAAATGCTTATAACTGACAAAAATCAAAATCGAGTTATGATTTGGAATACATTTCCTACAGTATCCGGTCAAGCTGCAGATATTGTGTAGGGACAACCTGATTTTACAACGGCTGTTGTTAATAATACACCTGGCGCTGCAGGCACCGTGAGCGCACAAAGTCTCAGTGCTCCTGAAAGTCTTTCAATTATTGGAGAACGTCTTTTTGTATCAGATACAGGCAATAACAGAGTCTTGGTATGGAACACAATTCCCACACAAACTCAACAAGCCGCAGACTATGTTATAGGTCAGCTAAACATGACCACAGGAACAGCTAATGGCCCAGGCTTAAGCGGTTTAAGTTTTTCTTCTCCCATAGGAATTTATTACGGTGCAGGCAGACTTTTTATTAATGATTGCTTAAATCAACGCACACTGGGTTGGAGTTCATTGCCCACTCAAACGGGTGTGTCAGCTGATTTAGTTTTAGGCCAGAGATCTCTTAGTACCAGCGCAACACAACCAGTTGATGCAACTTCTAACCCCTGTGCGACGGGAATTTCTGGTAATTTTCATTTGCCTGGGACTAAAAGGCCTGAGGGGTACTGATTGACCACTGAATCAACGATGCTGGAGAATAATCAACCTGGTTTTTGATCTGTTTGACTTGCTTCACCGACGCCATAATATGTCGCAGCGGAATGATGAAACACAATAGCTGAAACACTAGCCTCTGGATCCATCATGAACCCTTCGGTCAAATTCACACCAATATCTTCTGGACGAATCAGTTTAAATAAATGTGTTTGATCATCTAAAACGGGGCAAGCCGGGTATCCAAAAGAATAGCGCTTTCCTCGATATTTCGCCTGAAAACGCTCCATCATGGTCATGTTAAACGCATCATCAAAACCCCACATATTTCGAATTTGAGAATGCAAAAATTCTGCATAGGCCTCGGCAGTTTCAAGTGCCAGTGCTTGAAGCGCATGACTCTTTAAATACTCGCCTTTTTGTTTAAGCTCTTCTGCCCACTCACGCACTCCCTCACCAGCTGTCACTACAAACATACAAATGTTATCAGGCTTTGGTGAGCCAAGAGGATTTACATAATCTGAAAGACAAAGTCCGTTGATTTTTGCTTGCCTTGGAAAATCAAATGTCACCAGTGGCTTGGGCGATTGTTTTGGTTCAGCCGGGGCCGTACGCAATCGAGCCGCTTCTTCATAAGAATAAATATGGAGATTATTGCCTTCACTTGCCGCTTCAAAAAACTGAAAAACAGCCTTGGGCTTAAACACACCTGAGCGACATCCTTCTTTGATGCTCTCGATAACTTCCATAAGTTGCAGAACTTTTTTACCTTCAGCATCAGCACTCAATGCTGCTTTATCATCTTGTTCAATAAGTTTACATAAAGAGCCTTTAACACCTAAATGCCGACCATAGAGCATTCGCGGATTCACAAAACTCCAAATGCGATTTAGTGGTGCATCTCGCAAAACATGACGATTAAAATCTGGAGGTTGTGGAATATCATCGACAGTATTTATAGCGCCCGAACGCACACGAGGCATTTCTTGTCGTTCAACTTTTTTAACTTCACCAGAAATTTTAAGGCGTCTGTTTTTTATATCAGCTTTAAGTTTTTCAAAACGCTCAGGCTCAACAATTTGCTTTGCATACTCTAAACCCGACATTGCGTCTTTTGAGTAAATGACAGTGCCAAGATCATAAGCTGGTGCAATTTTATTATTTGTAAAGTTCTCAGTCAATGCCGCACCTCCAACAAGAATTGGAGTATTTATTTTTGCCTGAGTAAAATCATTGGCGGTTAAAACCATTTGCTGCGCCGATTTTACGAGCAGCCCCGAAAGCCCAATGATGTCGGGTTTATGTTCTCTAACAGCAGCAATAAGTTGTTCTGGTGGAATTTTAATTCCGAGATTTATGACCTTAAAACCATTATTAGAAAAAATAATATCAACTAGGTTTTTACCAATGTCATGCACATCACCTTTTACAGTGGCTAGCACAACTTTGCCTCGCACAGCTGTGTCAAGTTTGTCCATGAATTGTTCAAGATGATTCACAGCCGCTTTCATCGCCTCTGCACTTTGAAGAACCTCAGCCACGATGAGTTCATTGTTGTTAAACAATCTGCCAACTTCATCCATGCCCTTCATCAACGGGCCATTAATGATTGCAAGGGGCTTCATGTTTTTTAAGCAAAGGTCAAGGTCACGAACAAGCCCCTCTTTTGTACCTTCAATAATATATTTTGCTAATCGCTCCTCCACAGTAAGTTTAGAGTTATCAGTATCTACATTGCTTTTTGGTTTTGCGTCTCTAAAGTGTAGTGCGAATTTTGCAATTTGATCATCATCACATTTATAAATGAGATTATTTGCCAATTCTTTTTCTTCATCAGGAATACTCGCATAACGTTCAAGCTTTTCAGAATTAACGATCGCTAAATCAAGACCTGACTGCACACAGTGATACAAAAATACAGAGTTAAGAACTTCTCTACCAGCTGGTGGTAAACCAAATGAAACGTTTGAAACCCCCAGTACAGTTTTTGTCCCGGGAAATTCTTTTTTCACAAGCTTTATAGCTTCAATTGTTTCAATGGCTGAACCAACGTATTGTTTGTCACCCGTTGCACAGGGAAACACAAGCACATCCCAGTAAATATCTTCTGGCTTAACACCATACTTATTCACCAACAGATCGTATGATTTTTTCGCAATTTCAAGTTTTCGCTCTCGTGTGACACCCATACCTTGTTGAGGGTCATCATCAATTGTGCCCACAACAAGGGCTGCACCAAATTTTTTGGCCATCGGAACAACCAACTCAAAGCGCTCTTCGCCATCTTCTAAATTAATTGAGTTAATAATCGCTTTACCCTGAGAATATGTCAGTGCTCGAGCAATAACCTTTTCATCAGTGCTGTCGATCATGAGGGGCACACGCACCATTTTTGTAACTAGTAATAAAAACTTTTCTATATCCGTAATTTCATCACGGTCAGGATTTGCAAAACATATATCTATGATCTGTGCTCCCTGACGAACTTGTGCACGTGCAATTTCCGCAGCTTCTTCAAATTTATTTTCTTCAATTAATCGTTTAAATTTTCGACTTCCGATCATATTGGTACGTTCGCCAACGATGATGGGCCTTTGATCTTCTGTGATGTCGAGATAGTCAATTCCAGATAAACTAGAAACACGGTTTTGAGGAGGTACACGAGGTTTAAGTTTTTTAGCAATTTCACTTAAAACAGTAATATGCCCGGTGTGAGTTCCACAACATCCACCCAAAAGATTTATCCATCCAGATTCACCAAATCGCTGCAAGATACGACCAATCATCTCGGGCGTTTCAATATATTTTCCGTCTTCATCGGGTAAACCAGCGTTTGGCACACAGGCAACACGTGAATGCGTCAGAGCTGAGAGAGATCGAATATGATCTGTCATAAATTCTGGGCCCGTCGCACAATTCAAACCAATATATAAAAGATCTAAATGCGCCAGTGATGCTTGAAGCGCTTCAATTGATTGCCCCGCAAGCATGGTACCCATTGGTTCAATGGTTACTGAAACAGCGATTGGCAATCTCTCACTCTCAGGCACTTCATTCATAAGCTTATCGATTGCAATGAGTGCTGCCTTTACGTTGCGCGTATCTTGACATGTCTCGAGTAAGAAATAATCAACGCCACCTTCATAGAGAGATTTTGCTTGAGCGTAGAAATTATCTGAAAGATCTTCGAAGGAAATTCCACCCGTAACGGATATGGCTTTAGTCGTGGGGCCAATTGATCCAGCAACAAATCGTGGTTTTTCTGGTGTTGAGAATTTATCACAAGCTTTTCTGGCCAATGTTGCAGCTGTAAAATTAATCAAGTGGGCCTGAGGTGTAAGATTATATTCCCCCAAAACAAAAGGTGTGCCGCCAAAAGTATTGGTTTCGATAATGTCAGCACCTGCTTTTAAATAATTTTCATGAATAGATTGAATTACATCAGGGCGCGTGATGACGAGATTCTCATTGCAGCCCTCTAATTCTGGACCACCAAAATCTGCGTCAGTTAGGTTTTTATCTTGTATAGCTGTACCCATAGCGCCATCGAGTACTAAAATCCGATGCGCCAGAGCATCTTTGAGCTCTTTAACTCTTTGATTACGTGTCATAAACCCTTATACTGATAGCTGAATTCGCTATTATTGCCCACTAAAAAAGGATGCGCGCCATCGAAAAGAAAACACGAATTTTAGTGGTTGATGACGAAACAAGTAATGTGGAACTCATGACTGAGGCTCTCGAACGAGAGGGTTATCATGTTGCCTCGGCTAATACAGGCGAAGATGGGTTACACAAACTCAAGGCTTGGTCACCCCAACTTGTTCTACTAGACATCAATATGCCTGGCATGAGTGGCCTTAAAACTTTAGAGCAAATCCGAAAAATGCCTGACCACGATTACATTGCGGTCATTTTCGTTTCTGCAAATCTCACAACTGAAGACATTGTGGTTGGCCTGGATCAAGGTGCAGATGATTACCTTGTTAAACCGTTTCGCATTGCCGAATTACTTGCGCGGGTAAGATCAAAAATCAGAATTAAAAATCTTCATGACCAGCTACATCGAGCAATGAAGCGTTTAGAGGGAATGGTCGACACTGACGACCTAACAGGGCTTTTTAATATGCGCTCGCTCTATCAAAAATTAGATGTGGAGCTTTTACGAGCGAAGCGTTATCGCAAGCAAATTTCTTGCATCATGATGGATGTGGATAACTTCAAAAACGTAAACGATGATAATGATCATCTCTTTGGAAGTTGGGTTTTAACGGAAATTGCAAAAATTATTCGCTCTAACACAAGAGCTATTGATATTGCTGCGCGCTATGGGGGCGATGAGTATTTACTCATATTACCCGAGACAGATCTTCCAGGTGCAGAGCGCCTTGCAGAAAGAATTCGAAAGACCATCGAAGCCACCGTCTTTTCACAAGAAAAACAACGAGCCGAGCTTACAGCTAGTTTTGGTATAGCAAGTTTTGATTGTACAAAAAAAGAAATTCCATCTAAAGAGTTTGTACGTGCTGCCGACCAATTGCTTTTTGAAGCAAAAAAAGCAGGCCGAAATTGCCTCAAAACCAAAACATTGACATGAGCATGGCTGAAAACAAAAGTGGTTATCAAAAAATATATGATCGTCTTGCCGACCGTTATGACCTTGTCTATGGTCGCATATTAAGCCGAGGACACAAATTAGCTATCAAAGCCATGGCTCTCAATGGTCCACATAAAATTTTAGAAGTAGGAATAGGAACCGGCCTCACACTCTCCCACTACCCCAAACATGCTGATATCACAGGCATAGATATCTCAGATGCGATGCTTGAAATTGCGCGCGAAAAAATCAAAGATCTCAAACTAACAAATGCAAAAGTCAAAACCATGAGTGCTGAAAAATTGGAATACGATGACAATTCATTTGATCGCGTATTTGCACCATCAGTAATCAGTGCTGTTGCTCAACCCGGAAAAGTCATTGAAGAAATGATTCGTGTTTGTAAACACGGTGGTCATATATGCATTGTATCTCATTTTGCAGGGAAAAAAGTACACGACAAGCTGGTTGATCTTCTCAGCGATTCTCTCACACAGAAATTTTTGGGCTTTAGAATGACAACACCACTTGAACTCGTAGAGAAAAACACACGAGTTGAAGTGGTGATGAAAGATAGTATTTTTCCTGTATGGAAGAATTTCAGCCGCCTTTATATTCTCAAAAAATTCTAAAAGCGACTAAATTTTACTCGCGTATACCCAATCTTTTAAAGAATGCTTTATTATTTGGCTTTCGACCCAAGAATGACACCAATAATTTATCAGCCGTCTTTACGTCACCTTGCTCAAGAATGTTCTTACGATAGCTCGCTCCAACTTTAGAATTAAGTAAGCCTGCATCCTCAAACTTAGTGAACATGTCATCGGCATATACCTCCGACCACAAATATCCGTAATAGCCAGCATCATAGCCACCCATCATATGACCAAACGTCGCAGGAAAATGCGTCTCAGGATTCGGCTCAATGGTTGTAAGTTCTTTATACAATTTTTTATAAACTTCTGTTGGATCAGTAATTTTTGATGAAGAGTGTATCGTATAATCAAAAAACCCAAACAAAAGTTGTCGGGTGTAAAAAACACCCTGGTTAAAATCTCGAGCCTTAATTAATTTTGTAATGAGATCTTTGGGCAATTTTTTTGTAGTATCTTTGTAATGCCCCGAGAGTGTTTGCAAAATCGCGGGATCCCACACCCAATTCTCTAACATCTGTGAAGGAGCTTCCACGAAATCACGAGCTACACTACTACCAGAAAGTGTGGCAAAGGGTGCCTTGGTTAAAGTTTGATGCATAATGTGCCCAAACTCATGAAAGAGAGTTTCAACTTCATCATGGTCAAGTAATGAAGGCTTGCCATCAGCTGGAGGCGTAAAATTTGCTACGATAGATGAAACCGGTGTTCGATATTCACCATTAATCATGCGGCCTGATCTTAACGTAAATGCAGCTGCGTGACCGTATTTTCCGTCGCGAGGTACAAAGTCAGCAAAGAAATGTGCAATGAATTTTGAGTCTGCAGTATTTCGCACTTCGTAAAGTTTTACGTGAGGCGCCCAAACTTTTGCATCTTTTACTTCTACATATTTAACGCCAAGAATTTTAGAATACACATCAAACATTTTCTCAACAACGTAGTCTGACGGAAAATATTCTCTAATTACTTCGCTATCAATAGAGTAATCACGCTTCATTAATTGATATGCATAGTAGCCACTATCCCACGGGTTAAACTCTTTTGAAGCGGGCTCCATTTCTTTTTTGAATTTCATAAGCTTTGCTAGATCTTTTTTATTTCTTTCAGCAAGTTTTCCACGAAGTGAAGACAAAAACTCTTCAACTGTTTTTGAGGATTTAGCCATGCGATCTTCTGTGCGATAATCCACCCAAGTTTTATAACCCAAAAGTTCGGCAACTTGCGCCCTTAGACCCATCGCCTCTTGAAGTAGTTTTGTGTTTTTATCGGCTGCACGATTTTCATAGAGCACTTGCATACGCCGACGTGTTTCTGAAAGCTTAGCGTTTTCCATTACAGCACTATAATCAGTGGATTTTGCAGACACTTTAAATTTGGCACCAGATTTTTTAAATCTTCCTAAAACAGTATCCGGAACCCCTTCAAGATCTGCCGCTGTAAATTCAATAAAATCTGTATTTTCATTGAGATTTGAAGCAAATTGAGTCTCAAGTTTTGTAAGTTTTTGTTTTAGCTCTTTTACTTGATTTAATTTTTCATCTGAAAGTGACAATCCATTATGCTTAAATTCTTTTATTATCTGTTCAGCCAATCTTTTTTGTTCTGGCGTTTGTTTTGTTTTCACAGATTTTTTTGAATTATCAGCTTCAACTAATGCATCGTAGAGATCTCGTCGCGTGAAGAGGCCAACGATGTACTGACCAAGTTCAGAATCACATTTTTCAGCTTCAGCTCTAATATTTTTATCTTGATGTACGGAGTACATAAAAGTTACCGGGCTTACCATCTCACTGAGATCAGCTAAGATAGTCTCAAATGTTTCTATTGTATTTGAAAAATTCTTCTCAGCACTTGGAACTTTTAACATCGCGGCTAAACGCTCATCGGTGAGTTTCATTTGGTCTTTGCAAATCTTTGTAATTTCATCGGATGCATATTCATAGCGAATCACAGTGGGCTCCGTTGTTTTTGTGGTTACGGCTGGTGGCGACACCTTCGGTTGTTCTTGAGACTTTTGCCCCTTATTACAGCCCGTGGCCAGTACTACTAATCCAGTAATTAATATTAAATTTCGCTTCATTGAAGTGTCTCCCGGTTTCTTTTGCTTAATAACTGTGACAGTAAGATTGGTGATTGACAAGTGAGGAGTCAGATTTTAGCTTTGCGTCATGAAAAAGAAATTCGACCCAAATTCTGCTGCTACAAAAGATTCAGGTATCTTTGGCCTTCCCTTTTCTATTAATGACGCCAAATTAGTCTTATTGCCCGTACCCTGGGAGGCCACGACCTCTTATGGGGGTGGTACCTCAAAAGGGCCCGAGGCTATTTTTCATGCAAGCAAACAAGTCGATCTTTATGATGGCGAAATGGGAAACTTCTATGAAGCCGGCATTGCCATGCTCCCCATTTCAAAACAGATTTTAAAATGGAATCAAGAGGCAAAGGCTGCCGCAAAACCTATTATAAAAGCCGGTGGTGATATCGGTAATAATACAAAACTTAAAAGCGCACTTCAAAAAGTGAATGCGTTAAGCGTTAAGGTTAATGATTACGTCTATGAAGAGACAAAAAAATATTTAGATAAAGGTAAAATCGTAGGGCTCATCGGCGGGGATCACGCAAGCCCACTGGGTGCTATCAAAGCTTACTTAGAAAAATATCCTGATATGGGTGTTTTACACTTTGATGCTCATATCGACATGCGCGTTGCCTATGAAGGATTTAAATATTCACATGCTAGCATTATGTACAACCTGCTTGAAGAAACCGAAGTTAAAAAATTAATACAAGTTGGTATTCGTGATTTCTGCGAAGAAGAAATTAATGTCATTCGAAAACATGGTGATCGGGTTCAAACATTTTTTGATCAAGATATTGCAGAACTTAAGCTTGAAGGCGAAACGTGGTCAGAAATCTGCGATGATATCATAGCCAACTTGCCTGATGAAGTTTACATCTCGTTTGATATTGATGGATTTGATCCAGTTTTATGCCCCAACACCGGAACACCCGTCCCCGGTGGATTAAGTTTTCAAGAAGCGCTCTTCATTTTTAAAAAAATTCTAACGGCAGGCAAAAAAATCGTCGGCTTTGATCTCAATGAAGTTGCACCCGGCCCCAAAGGCGATGAGTGGAATGCTAACGTAGGGGCACGTTTACTCTACAAACTTTGTGGTAGAACACTCACGTCTTCAAGTTAAGAAAAATGATTTATAATAAAGTGTAAAACTCCAAATGTCGGGATCAACGACCACGCAGGCCATCGCCATTTAACCAAAACAAAAGAAGCCAAAACCAAAAGCAGCCAAAGAACTGGCGTTGTCACAGTTTCAAGCATCAGGCGAAAAACAATTCCAAGTAAACTACCAATGACTGCGGGAAAAGCCCAGTCAGTGAAGAATTTTAATCTTGGTGAATTTTCAATACGATTTTCAATGAGGGGTAATATGAAAAGAATGTTAACAAATGCAGGAAGCGCAATTGCGCATGTAGCAACAAGAGCCCCAATGAACCCCGCGACTTTGTAACCAATAAATGTAGCAGTGATGATTACAGGCCCGGGAGTTATTTGACCAATAGCTAGGCCATCAAGAAATTCAGCGTGAGTTAGCCATTGATATTTCGTTACAACGTCTGCTTCTAAAATTGGAACAATGGCCAATCCAGTTCCAAAAACAAAAGCCCCTGCTTTAAAACATGTCCACGCTAGTGGGCTTAAAACCGGATTTGTGAGCGAAAGAAAACCCCAGCTTCCGATAAGCGCCATTTCAGGTTTTGAATCTAAAGTTTGTGCTTGCTCAGGAAATGGTTGTGGAACAAGTGGTGATTGCATTGTGGGTAATAAAAATATCGAGCGCATATTGTTTTTAAATCCATGAACAATAAAGGCACCAAATAAACCAAATCCTAAAATCATAAATGGTTCATAATTTGGTCTGACGGCAATAATGCAAGCTGATACCAATGCAATCAGTACAGCTCGCCCGTTATAGTAATAAGGTTTTGCCATACGCCAAACGCTATCACTAATAATTACAAGGGCTGCCATTTGCATTCCCGCAAATAAAGCCCCAACATTTGGAACTGTCTGGTAGCGCATGTAAAAGTAACTGATGATTAAAACTAAAATAAATGCAGGGAATAAAAATAAAAATCCCGCTAAAAAACCAACGAGCGGCCCACCACGCATGCGGCCTAGATAAATCGCAAGTTGTGTAGCCGTAGGGCCTGGCATCACTTTTAAAAGCGCAAATGTACGATTGAAATGCTCAGGGGTGAGCCATTTTCTGCGCATGACGGCTTCTTCTTCCATCATGGCAATAGTGGCGATTGGCCCGCCAAAACCGACGCAACCAAGCTTTAAAAAAAACAGCAAAGTCTCTTTCATCAGCCTAAAGCTTTATCTAAAAAATGTGATCTTACAATCTTGAAAAGTGATAGAGATAAATTTTAAACTGTAGGGCCCACCATGACATTTGATTCTTCCTGTGCACCATCGTGGGTTAGGTAAGTATAATCTTTCATCACGGACTCGTAAAAATCAGTGAGGTTTACACCTTCTTTGGGTTTTAAAACACCTTCGCGAATTTTTTGGTCGATGGCATTTTTAACCTTGCGAGCTAATTCTTTGGGTTCGTATTGAACTTGTGAAAGTACTTCGCCAATGGTGTCTCCAGGAATTACTTCTTCAATGTAGAAATCTTCTGGATCTTCATCATCAACAAATATGTGAACTTCATTTACACGGCCAAAAAGATTGTGCTTATCACCCATAATATCTTGGTAAGCGCCCGTCATAAACATACCTACGTAGTAGGGCTCACCTTCTTTAAGATTATGAAGGGCGATCGTATCGCCCACTTCAAGCTTTTCAACAAACCGATCAACTTTTCCATCACTATCACAGGTGATATCAACGAGTGTGCAATTACGAGTGGGCACTTCATTGAGGCGATGTACTGGAGCAATAGGGAATAATTGATCAAAAGCCCAGTGATCAGGAGCCGATTGAAATAAACTAAAATTAGCCATGTACTGATCGGCCAACTTATCACCTAAACCCATGGTATCTTTTGATGGTTTTTTTAATCGCTTATTGAGTTGAATCAAATCACGACAAAGTTGCCAATAAAGTGTTTCAACCTTCGCGCGTTCTTCGAGACTTAAAATTCCAAACTTAAACATAGAGAGCGCTTCTTCTTTTTTCGCAACAGCATCGTGATAACTCTCTCGCGCGTTTTTACCGTTAAGACCCGCTACGATTTCACGTAATTCTTTAACGATTTGAGATTCTGAAGCTGAAACTGGAGGCATCACTGTTGGCCCCCCAACTTCGATACGACCAAACACGTTCATGATAATACAAGCATGATGAGCAGTAACTGCACGACCTGATTCACTGACGATATGTGGTTCTGAAACACCTTCGTTCGCACAGATTTGTTTTAGATTATAAGTAATGTCTGAGGCATATTCTTCAATGGTGTAGTTCATTGAATTTAAGACTGAAGAGCGCATTCCAACATAATCAACGCCAAGACCACCACCAACGTCAAAATAAGTGATTCCTAAGCCCATTTTTTTAAGTTGAGCATAAATGCGCGCACCTTCACCCACAGCATCTTTAATAGTTCGAATATTTGTGAGCTGACTGCCCACATGAAAATGAAACAACTGAACTGCTTTTTCTTGGCCCGCTGCTTTTACGATTTCTACAGCCTTGATCAATTCAGGAATTGTAAGACCAAACTTTGCGTAGTCACCACTGGAACCCTCCCACTTACCAATACCTTTGGTTGTGAGCTTGGCCCTGAGACCAATCATAGGTTCAACTTGCATTTCTTGAGCAACTTTTAATAACAAAGGAAGTTCAGATAACTTTTCAATTACAACAACAACTTTGCGACCTAGTTTGCGACCCAAAAGGGCTAACCGCATAAACTCTTCATCTTTGTAGCCATTGCAGACAGTAATCGCATCAGGGTCTGTGTTTAGACCCAGAACTACTAATAACTCACCTTTACTGCCCGCTTCTAAACCGTAGTGATAAGGGGCTCCAGCATCAACAATCTCCTCAACCACTTCAGCCATTTGATTTACTTTAATCGGATAAACACCAAAGTACCTGCCCGTGTATGAGTTATCTTGAATGGCTTTACTAAAAGCCTCATTGAGAACCTTTACTCTTGTGCGCAAAATGTCTTGAAATCGAATAACACACGGAAATTTTAGACCCTTTTCACGAACGTCTTCGACGATATCCATGATGTCGATACTTGGCCCGGGCTTGCCATTGGGATGAACGCACATATTGCCCTTATCATTCACACCAAAAAAACCTGCGCCCCAGTTTTCAATATTGTAGTGCTCAAGAGCTTGCTCAACTGTCCAGCTATTGCCGTTACCGTTAGTCGCATTTTTTATATCTGGTTGATTTGTGGAAAGTGGGTTTACAGCAGTAATGGTTGGATGCGTTGTTGCCACTTGGTTTCCTCTTTAAATGAGTAACTTGAAAAGCTAATGATCTTCTGTGTTTTTTTATACACTAAAGTCAACTGAGCACAAAATTATTTTTTCGTTAAGTCATGAAATGCCGGCTGTTGACTTTCAATACTTCGCTGAGGTCTATTTACTCCTGAAAATGAAAATCTCTGTTGTGGTTCCCGTATTTAATCATGTGCATCTGACCCAGCGATGCCTTCCCTCACTCGTTGAAGGAGCTCATCAAGCACATCAGCTGGTGATTATTGACAATCACTCAACCGATAACACCCCAGAATATCTCAGGGAATTTAAGAAAAAAGCAGAACTCAAAGGATGGTCCGTCATTATCGTGACCAACGAAAAAAACCTGGGAGTCGGCGCTGCATTTAACCAAGGTATTAAAAACTCCACTGGTGATTTCATCGCACTTTTGAATAACGATACCTGGCTGATGCCAAATTGGGACTCAAGCTTGCTGCTAGCCACTGAAACCCTTGGTGGCGCAATGATTGCCCCTTATTACGATGAAACACCTTTTGACGAAAAACAAATCCCCCTTAAGGCTCAACAGTTTATTCAACGCAATTATGCAAAACATTCTCACGATTGGGCTGCGATCTTAATGTTTTTTAGGCGGGACACTTTTGAAAAAGTAGGGGTTTTTGATGAGCGCTATTTCGTAGGATACGAAGACCGCGATCTACAAGAACGCATGGATCGCGCCGGTTTAAAGTATTACAAAACCGGTTCGTGTTTTATCTGGCATCACTCAAAAGGCACACGTGATTCTGCAAATCTTCCATCAGGATATGAACAAGACAGCCTTCAAAAATTTATATCTAAATGGGGTTTTGATCCAAGACCACTTGAGAATACAAAGTTTCAAAAATACCGCCGCAAATGGATCAGATTTAAAAATAAGTTTGGGTATTTTTAATACCGGTAAAAGAAAATTTAGAGTAACGCGTTGATACTTGCTAATGAATTTATACAGGTTTCTAGGGCTTTTTCATAAGGTGATACTCGCGGCAGTCGCTTTAAAACTTTAAGTCTTTCAATAACGATATCTCTTCGCTGATTGAATGCTCTGATATTAGCAGGCGAAACTCCCACCGTATTCTTAAGCTTAAAATGCAAAAGTTTTTGAGCCACCTCGTCGCCAGGAAGATACTCATCTGGAATATCTAAGAGTATCGGTTCACGAAATATAAATCCATGGTCAATGGCCACCACGCGATCACGCCATAATAAAAGCCAATTACCTTCGTGACGATCTCCATTACTTAAAAGATAATCTAAAAGATAAAGATTTTTGTATTCAGGCGGGTAAGGCCTAATAGTAAAATCAGCAGCACCCCGCAGTGGCCCTTCAAATCCAGCTATAGTATCATCAACCATAATCTGAACTGAAATACGGTATTCCCTGCCGTTGAATTTATAGATTCTATCTACAGTCGCAGGAATAAGGTAAAGGCCTAAAGCCTCTGAAACTTGGTAGGCTAGAACTTCATTTTCAATATGATAGAATTTCGCGATTACATGCTCTCCGGTGCTTAAGTAGCCTTTGTGAAAGCTTAACTTTTTATCGATTAATATATCGATAAACCCACTTGCAGGTGAGGATGCCTTCATTCTTAGCTCGAGTTCTTTTTTAAATTTTTCAGCCAGTGTATGATTGCCAGCTTCTTGATATGACCAAATAGCCTGCTGGAACTGATTATTTTTAATGTATAACTCTGCTTGCTCAACAAGCTGTTGAGAAGTGAATGTGGAGGCGGCAGCAGTCAAGGCGCAAAAAAGGCTCAGCGCCTATATAAAGATTAGCCTTTTTAGGCTCCTAAAATGGTTTAAATACACCTCTACTGACATACCGAAATCAAGGATTCAACGTCTGTGCCAGTTCAACTTTTTAATTAAAACTGAAAATACAAAAATGGCGAATTTTCATTGGCTATAATTCTAAACATGCAGAGTAAAAACAAGCCCGCAAACACATAGGCCATAGCTGGGCGCCAGCGGTGTTTTAGCTCCATAGTATTTGGAGCAATGTGAGCAATCAAACCAGCAATAAAAATAAATCCAACTAGCGAACCAACAGGCTGAGGCAACAAACCACTTTGCATTGAAAACATTTTATCTATAACAGCGTTGGCATGCCCTAATATTTCAGATCTAAAATACACCCACCCGATCACCACACACAAAAATGTAATAAATTGACCGATGAACTTTGGCAGTTGAATACTCACATGGTTCTTAAATAAATTATTAATCGTCAGTAAAACTCCATGAAACGCGCCCCACACAATAAATGTCCAGTTAGCTCCGTGCCACAGACCGCCCAAGAGCATTGTGATTAATAAATTCACATGGGTTCGCACTTCTCCACGACGATTTCCACCAAGTGGAATGTACAAGTAATCTCTAAGCCACGTTGAAAGGCTGATATGCCAACGACGCCAAAAATCACTAATGCTCACGGCCTTGTAAGGTGAATTAAAATTCTGTGGAATTCTAATTCCAAACATAAGACCCAAGCCCACGGCCATATCGCTATAACCTGAAAAATCAAAATACAGTTGATAGGTGTAGCCAAGGGCCAGTAACCAACTTCCCTCTGTACCCATAAGGCCAGCGTTTTTAAATGCTGGATCTATAATTGTGGCGATACTATCAGCAATGAGTACTTTCTTACTTAAACCTATAAGAAAAATTGAAATACCCTCTTCGATTTTTGCAAACTGATTTGATTTATCAATATTTTCTAAATCATCTTCAATTTGTCTAAAACGCACTATGGGCCCGGCCACTAATTGAGAAAAAAGCGATACGTAACATGAGAATTCAAAAAAGTTTTTCGTTGGTTTAATAACACCACGATACGCATCAATCACATAACTCATGGTGTGAAACGTGTAGAATGAAATTCCAACTGGTAAAATAATATTAAGATGTGTGATGGGAATCGGAGCACCAGCAGCTGAAAAAACCGCTGCTACAGAATCGATAAAGAAATTATAATATTTGAAAAACCCTAAGAGTGTTAAATCAATAACAACGGCAATGAGCATGGCTCGTTTTTTTTGAATTTGTGTATTCGCAGACAATATTGCTCGACCGGCGATATAACTTACAAGTGTTGAAAAAAGCATAAGCAGACAGAACTTCGCATTCCACCATCCGTAGAACACATAACCTGTGGCTGTGAGCCAAATATAACGACTGGTTTTAGTTTTAAGTCGCCAGTACACAAAGTAGGTCACTGGCAAGAAAGCGAATATGAATATGACGCTGTTAAATAACAAAGAAGTGCTCCTCTACTTTGTTTTTAACAGAAGAAAATTCAGCTAGCTAGTACGGAAAACTGCCAACAACACCATCTAGGCCCGGCGCAAGTTTGACCCCCGCTGCTGTAGGTACTGTTGTGTATGTCCAGGATTCTCCAATTTGAGTTGTCATTGATACATTAGCAGTTGCATGACTCACACGACCGCCTCCAGTTAAAACCGCATAACCAGGCACTGCAGGAGGTGTCGGGAAATAATTAACATTAACCATGAGTGTCTTTGATTTTTTAGCACCAAGCCGAGCATACATTTCTACTTTGAACATTTGAGGTTTATGACCCTCAACAACTGGTAATTTAAGTGCAACCATTCCGTTTTTTGCGCATATGGCATCGATCGAGTTTTTTGGTGTTAGCGGACTTTCATAAGTAAAAATGATGGTCTTATTTCCAAAACATTTACCCTCAGCCCAAAGCCATGATTCATTGGTGAGCGCTGACTTAGAAAACAAATTGTAATAGGGAGCGATTGGAACTGATTCCGCTAAAACAGGGGTCTTCTCTTCGCCTGGATTCTTAAAACAAGCGACAGTTAACACCACCATTAAGAGTAAAAAGCTCTTCATATACCTTTCCATCAACTAACCTTTCGGCTAGTTGAGAGAAAACCTTAAGGAATGTAAGTGACTGTTTTTATTTGATTTATATTAATTTCCAGCTGCTTTTAGGAGCTTGTAATAACGATCTAGGAGTACTCTGTGCTCCATCTGGTAAGTAGCTGGAATATCAGGATATTCCATATTCTGAAGAACACCTAGAGGCATATTTGAACCTAATAAATTCTCTCCAAACGTAACCTCTACTCCTAATTGTCTGAGTATATCGCGAGTGTTTAGGGCTTCTTCTAAAACCTCACATAAATAAGCGAGTACATAAACAGACTTTTGAGAAAGCAAATGGGGTTTCCAAGCAGCCCGCCACATATTGCCTTTTTTAATAAGATTGCCAGCTTCAGTCCAAAGGGTATCAAAAATATTATTTGTACCTTCAAGGTTTAGCTTTGTGGCATTGGCAAGAGCTACACCCACAAGAAAATTAAATCGCAGTTGAAGTAAATATGTAGCTAAACCTTCATTTTCACCAATGAGACAGACAAATTTAGGTACAATAACTTTTGCTTTTTCAAACTCTACTTGAACTTGCTTTACCTGCTCAGAGTTTTTTGCCCGTAATAATTTATAACATTTCTCAGAAATATTGGGCACATTCGAACGGGTTTTTACAACCTCACTAAGACCCATAGCTATAATAGATTTCATACTCAAAAGGGCTTGATTATTGGGCCCCTTATTAATCTCTTGATCTTCATGAACTGTATGAAGAGTTGCTACAAGCGCATAGAGGTTATTATGCTTATTATTTGGAAACAGCGGCAATAAGGGTCGACTATGTACAACAAATCTTTTCACATAACCAAAAAACTCACTCACCGCTTGGTCAATGAATTTTTCACGAGCTGCAGTGCCCTCATAGCGATGGTCCCAATGTTGAAATTCAAGTGCTAAAAAATACTTTGATGCATAGATAAACTTTGTATCTACGAGATCACTTGTTTCTTTATGAAGATTTGCAAATGCGTCGTCACGAATTGGTGATAAAATAGCAGGTCGAACTTTAGGCACTAATTCTTCAGTGATCTGAAGTAGGCTTGCCGTTGTAACATTCATTTCGGAAGTGAGATTTCGAAGATTTCGAGATTCGTCTAAGAGGCTATTTGTTTTGTTGGCAAGATAATCAGAGGTTTCAGAAAGGCCGTTCATTTCGACCTTCATTTCTTTTGTTTGCTTATTTGTCTCTTTGATTTCATCGAGCATTTTGCTCATTTTGTCATTCATTTCATCCATATTTTTGGTGACTGAACAACCTGAAATGAAAACAAATACCACTATGAGAATTGCGAAATTAAACATGATAAACCCTCCCTTACGACAAACAAAAGTAAGAGATAGATTTATAAAAGGAAAGAGGGTGTTTGTCTAGACATCCACCCTCTTTTTAAACATTCATGTAAATTATTCAGTAATTCTTATTCGAAAATCTTCTTCAAATTATAGGTAGCTTTGATTTGAGCATCAAGAGCTTCACGAACCATTCCTTCAGTGACTTCTACTTGCTTGCCATCTGAAGCGGGAACGCGTTTTGTGCGTGCAGCAAGTTCAGCAATTGTTTGATCGTTATTCTTAGATGACTCAAGGGTGATGAGTTTCTCACGACCAAAGAATGCGCCTGATTTTTTCTCACAACCTTTACGCGCATCACTCTTGGTGGGTTGCTTAGCATTAAATGAAGCTAAAGCATCTTCCCAAAAATGGAGCTGACATTGATAAACATCTGAGATGCTTTTTGCATATTCAGCGCGAGCTTTTTTGTCTGCGAAAAGTTCTTTAAATGCACCAAAAAGTTTTGCTTTGTTCTCATCATTAATTTGCGCAGGATCTTGAACTAAGCTCTCAACAGATGTTAAGAAATTAGCTTTCATCTGAGTTGCAGGATCAACATTTTGTTGTTGTTGTGGTTGTTGTTGATTGCGCGCTTGTGCTTGAGCTTGTTGAACCGCTTGCTGATATGCGAACATCACACCATTTTGGTAGAGATTCACAAAAAGGTTTGCAGTCATAAACAAATGTACAACCGTTGCAACCAATACAGGCAATTCCCATTTGAATGCAAAGTGCTTGTAAAACTTAGTAAACAAGAACCAGCCACCTGTTGCTAAAACAACCAGTACGACCCAGTGACCAACGATTGATGGCAATAAAATTTTAAATTGTTCCCACATAGTATTTTCTCCTATTTCATAGTGATGACATTTGATTTATCGACGAAACATGAGAAAACTTAACAAGACCTTGGTCTATTAATTTACGAAGGCCTACACTGAGTGCACTTATGATTTTATCGTAATTCACTTGGTCATAACACATGACTTCTTTATCACAACTACGCTTCCAACATGGCGAACAGGGGGCCTCAGTTACGACCGCTGCCCCACGATCATAAAAGTCTATTTCATGGGCACAAGTGGGGCCAAACCAAGCGACGGTCCATTTATTTAATGCAATGGCCATGTGCATGCCCAAAGAATCACCTGTGATCACAGCGTCACACATATCTATATATATCATTCCCTGGCGAAGCCCCAACAACGTGGGTGTCGCAATAACAGTAGCTTGAGTTAGTATGGTCGCGATTTGAATATTGCGCTGAGTATCTTCTGGACCACCTAAAAGTAAAAGTGGTGAACCCGGGTATTTTAACGAAATCATTTCTATAAGTTTACACCAACCTGCAACAGTTAACTTTTTATACGAAATCGTGGGGCTACATCCCGTATTAAAACCAATGATAGGTTTTTTAGAGCGAATAAGGCCCAGTCTTTCTCGCTCCTTGGTTTTAAGTAACTTCTCATCGCGCGTGAATTCAAAAACATATTTTTCTCTATGAGATTTAAAGCCTAGCGATTCAATAATCAATTGAGCTTCTGATTTTTTATTTACGTAAAATTTTTCATAATTCGACAAACCGATTTCATACAGTTTTTGCGCGTCCAAATTCAGTGGTATGATCGCACCAGTTTTCTGATCAACACCAAAACCTCTTCTCTCACCACTATCAATCGGGATTTCCATTAAACCTGCGGCCACTAATGATTTATCTACGCAAAATGTGTAATCAAAAGCCAATGTTGAAAGCGCTAGAGTTCCCTCATGATTATTTTTCAAGAGACGATTGATATACGGATTATTTTCTAATAACGCTGAGGCCAAGGGATTAGTGATCCAAGTTACGTGCGCTTTTGGCCACTGCGAATGAATTGCTCGCAGAATTACTGTAGCCCTTAAAACAGCACCCAAAGCTTCAAGGTGAATAATAAGAATGCGAGGTGTTGCTACTTCTTTTAATTTGCAATGCTCAGAACATATTGTGTTTTTTGAGCACGGTTTATAACCTGAAAAATGACGACAATCAGTCTGGACCATATCTTTATTGTAGCAATAGGAATCAATAACTCCCATAGAGCGAAAGTCTGGAACTTAGAACTGAAAGTAATTTGCCAAGACCATTAACCCAAAGCATCTAGACATGGGTCTTAATTACCAGGGGATGGGTTTGTGCAATGCAAACCTAGGGAACAATCTAAGGGGGATCTAAGGGGGAATGATGCATAAAAGGATTTATGTAATCGCAATAACGTCGTTTTTGTTTTTAGCAGGATGCCAAAATAAAAATCCAAATCTTGAAGTAAAACTCGCCAAAGATCCAGGCGCGGTAAAAGAAGATGTCATCTACGGAAATGATGATCGCCTTGATCTCTATGAAGTTACAAATCAAGAGGTGTTAGCTTTAGCCAATTCAACCGTCGCTTTAATTCAATCAAGCAAACTTCGAAATAATAACGGCACAACAGTTATATCGACTTCAAATTTTGGTTCAGCAATGAATCTTTGCCCGAGTGAAAAATACCGCGATCAACCAACAGCGGCATTTTGTTCAGGCACACTTGTAGGATCTGACTTGGTACTCACTGCTGGGCACTGCATTTCTTCAAGCGCTGATTGTACAAATACAAAATTTGTATTTGGTTTTGGTGTTTATCAAAAAGGGGTGAATCCATCGCAAGTTCCAACTTCTGAAGTTTATGGCTGTGGTCAGATTATTCATACCGAAAGAAATGACCGCGGTGCTGATTTTGCGGTCATAAAATTAGATCGCCCCGTCGCCAATCACCCACCCTTACCCGTTCGTGCTCAAGGTGGTGTGGGTTCAGGGGATGATATTTTAGTCATCGGATATCCTGTGGGCCTCCCCACAAAAGTAGCAGCTGGTGCAAAAGTTAGAAGTGTATCATCTGAATACTTTGTTGCTAACCTAGACACATACGGAGGAAATTCCGGCTCTGGAGTTTTTAATGCTCACACCGGACTCATCGAAGGTGTGCTTGTACGCGGAGAACAAGATTTCGCTTCACAAGGGTCATGCCAAGTTTCTAAAGTATGTACCGATAGTAGTTGCCGCGGAGAAGACGTAACACAAATTTCAAAAGTTTTACCGTATCTTCCTGTGCAACAAACCAATCCTTCGCCAACACCACAACCCCAGCCCTCACCTTCTCCTGGTCAACAAGATAAGTACGAAGCAAAACCAAATTTGAATATTCCTGATAAAAACCTTACTGGAGTTTCATCACTTATTAACGTTTTAAGTGCACCCAATGGCAGAAAAGTTTTTGTATCAGTTAATATTTCACACACGTGGATTGGTGATCTCATCGTTACCTTGAAAGCCGCAGATGGCAAAACTATCAAACTAAGTGATCGCGCGGGTGGATCAATCGATAACATTGTAAAGACCTATGAACTACCCAAAGAATTTTCTGAAATTAAAGTAAATGGCCCATGGAAATTAAGCGTGTCTGACACCGAAGCCTATGACGTCGGAACACTAAATTCTTGGAGCGTGATGTTTCAATCGCGCCAAGGTTAGGCTTTGAAATTTAGTGATGATGGTGACCGTCGGCTCCATGGGCGTGACCGTGCTGCAATTCTTCTTCGGTAGCTTCACGCTTTTCAAGAACCTCCACATTAAACGTAAGATCTTGGCCGGAAAGTGGGTGATTGCCATCCATTTTCACATCGGTGCCAGTTACTTCAACAACTGTAAAAATTTGATTATGTCCATCGCCGGATTCGCCGCGAAATTGTTGACCCACTTCAATCTTATCGCCCTTTGGCAATTGAGAATGAGGAAGTGTGACAATGAGGTTTGGATCACGAGGACCATACGCTTGATCTGATACGACAAAAATTTCTTTCTTATCACCGACTTTAAGTTGTTTCATCGCTGCTTCTAGACCAGGAATAATTTGCCCACTCCCCTCAAGATACATCACTGGTGCACTTTTTTGTGACTCCTCGATGGTCTGGCCAGTTTTGTCTTTAAGCGTGTAATGGAATGAAACAACTTGAGTTTTCATATGGTCCCTTTCATTTAAAAGAGAAAAAATACTTCTCCTTATCGCAGCAAGCAACAATAAAATCAGTTACCCCTACGCATCATTCAATATCCGTTAGAAAACCCAGAAACGTATGCTAGAATTTACATGTGAGCGTCGACTTTAAAAAAGCATCAAACACAATTGTTTTAAGTGATATCCACCTTGCTGATGCAGAACCGCCTCATGCTTATAACCCCTATTGGAAGCGTTTTAAGCGGCCCAAATACTTCGTTGATCGAACTTTTAAACGCTTTTTAGAGTACATCGATGCAAAAGCCGCCTCACCCATTGAGTTGGTTTTCAATGGCGACATTTTTGATTTCGATTCTGTCATGAAGATTCCAGCCAAATATGAAACCAAAGTGAATTGGCTAGAGCGGCTCAGGGGTTTATCTGCGGAAGAACCAAAATCTAAATTTAAAATTCAAGTGATCTTAAGCGATCATCATATTTGGGTTCAAGCACTTCGCGATTTTTTGCTCAAAGGCCATCGCGCTGTTTTTGTCATAGGCAATCACGATATGGAACTTCACTGGCCATCAGTTCAACAAGAAATCAGAAGTGCATTAGATCTTCCTGAAAATTTAAAAAACAATGTCCGCTTTTGCGAATGGTTCTATATCAGCAATCAAGACACGCTGATTGAACACGGAAATCAATACGACGCATACTGCTTATGCTCTAATCCCATTAACCCGCTGATTCGCAAAGGCCCGTTTGTTGTTGTAAGATTGCCATTTGGAAATCTCGCTGGCAAATACATGCTCAATGGCATGGGGCTTATGAACCCGCACGTCGATAGTAGTTTTATTAAAAACTCACTTAAAGAATATCTCGTATTTTTTTATAAGTATGTGGTTCGCACTCAACCATTTTTAGTTTTTACCTGGCTATGGGGCGCAATCGTTACATTGATGTATTCAGTCGGCGAAGGTTTACTTCCTGCCATGACAGACCCACTCACAATTGAATCGCGCATTAATGATATCGCTGATCGCTCAAACTCAAAAGTTCATACACTCTTAGGGCTTCGAGAGCTTCATGCTCACCCGGCGATTTTCAACCCCATGAGAATTTTGCGTGAGCTTTGGCTTGATCGCGCCATTGTTCTAGTCTTAATTCTCTTTGGTAGTTTTCAAGTTTTCACTTTTATGAATGTTTTTACACGCGCATCACTTTGGTGGTTTTTTGTTCCTGCGATGTTATTTATGCCTGCCTTGATATTTTATTCTCGCGCGATCAAATCAGATGTCGCTAAAGTTCAAAAAATGACTTTCATCAAGGCACCCATCAGTGCGCGCATTGCAAAGGTAAAACGAATCATTCATGGTCACACTCATCACGAAGGTCACACATGGACAGAAGGCATTGAGTATATCAACACAGGAACTTGGTCACCTGCTTACGAAGATGTAGAGTGTACAAAGGCGATGGGTAGAAAATGTTTCGCATGGATCAAACCAGGAACATCAGGACAACGCATTTCTGAATTACATGAATGGAAAGACGACGCCGCAGTATTAATAAAAGTCATCGACACAGTCACAAAAGATGAAGAAGTAAAAACTTTCAAGTCTGCAATAATATAATCGGTCTCACCGAGGTTCAAATGCAGTAAAATGTATTAAAAGAGGCGGAAATGGCTGAGTGCCGTATTTTGAATTCAGTACGCACTTCTTAAGCTTTTTTCTTAAGTGATAAAGTCAAAACAAAGCGAGCTATGGGTTCTTTACCCGTTTTCTTTGGTGTAGTTGCAGTTACATTTACCGCTAGGTTTTCACGCTCACCAGATTTAATGGCTCTTTCAACCAATTCAGTAATGGCATCACCATCTTCGCAGCTAAAATGAACATCCGCCTCGGCTCGCTTAAGAAAATCAGCTTTAAAGTCTTTAAAAATCAAAGAAATTTTTTCTTTTCTTTTGTGAATCAAACGCAAAGCTAAAATTCCACCAGCACAATCAGCACCCACACTCAGGGCTCCGAAATACATTCCATTAAGGTGATTTTTTGATCGCCTTGAAAGTGGGATTTTGATTTCAATGCGTTTCTCACTAACATCAACAACTGAAGGTCTTAAGAAAAATATCATCGGTATTTTTAAAAGACCGAATGTTCTTAAAATAAATGTTTCTTTTAAAAGTTTCATGATTTGCAAGCCTCCCACGGCCTAAGTACACTAACTGAATTATGCTATCGAAAAAAGATAATATTTAATCACATGGTTCACTTACACGATTAGATCAAGTTTTCAAGAAAGACTCAAAAAAGAGAAAGAAGCAGAAGTGACTTCAAAATAATCACAGGCCTTATCAATCAATTTCCCCTTGCCATTCATAACAGGTAAGGAGCTAAAGACTAGTGTTAGATGTTCAATCTGACAGTCATTCAACGCGGTGGAAAATAAGATTTTCTTGAATAACCTGGCGAGTCTGATCCTTTGGAGCTCGATAATATATCTTTGCATCGTTAAAAACGATAACATCTGAATTATATGAAGCCAGGGTCAATGAATGAAAACCTATTGGTAAGATAGAATAAGAAATACTCTCGCAAGCAAACTTAGCGAGCCCCAATGAAGTATGGGCAAGCTCATCTGTTTTCTTAAGTTCATTGGAGTAATAAATAGTTTTGCTTACTTTAGTGTCTATCTCAAATTCTAAATAAGTTTCTTTTGTCCCACTACCAAACCAGCTTGGTCTTTGAGAGTATTTTAGAACACTCCCTGTGACCACATGAGCGCAAGTTGGATCATTTTTATTTGCCAATGTTTTCATCTTTTTAGGATTAAGTAAGTACGGTTCAAAACTTGTGCTAGGCGCGTAGTAACTAAAAGTCTTGGCGTTTCGGTCAAATTCGATGCGTGTTCCCGAGACATTTTGATACTTTCCATTAACAACACTCCAAAAATCCTGACTGGAATCTTTTGGAGGCACGGGATCGCTTAAGTACTTTGGCCCGCAACCCATAGAAAGGACGATAAATGGTGTTAAAAATTGTAAAAATTTCATAAAAAATACCTTCAGATTAATTATTTATTATTGAGTGGTGAATACAATCCAATGAGCAAACAGTATGCCGTGGCTGTCAATGAAATGCTATGATTCCCCCAATTGACCGTCAACTCTCCAAATAGCGATCCATTGTCGATTTACCAAATGTGTGAAGTGCTTTGAGTTTATTGTGATTTGAA